>DASPKH010000083.1:0-9881 GCA_035628175.1 Patescibacteria group bacterium | reverse complement strand
TGAAGCTTTTAATGGAATTCGGGATTCGGCCTGACGTGCTTCTCTGTCGTACGGAACACAAACTGAGCCGTGACATGAAAGCGAAGATCGCGCTTTTCTGTAATGTGGAAGAGAATGCCGTGATTGAGGCCCTAGACGCTGAAACGATCTACGAAGTGCCTATGATGTTTGCAAAGCGTGGTCTTGACGAAATTGTTCTACGAAAACTGGGTATGGATCTTCCAGTGCCGGACAATGACACTTGGGTGAAGTTTGTTAATCGCATAAAACACCCTAAAAATGAAGTTCGGATTGGGCTTGTAGGCAAATACACCGAGTATCAAGATTCGTACAAAAGTATTCTTGAGGCATTTATTCACGCAGGTGCTATCAATAATACGCGCGTGAATATCGAATGGCACAATGCTGAAGAAGTAACCCCGGGAAATGTTGCGCAACTGCTTGGCCACCTTGACGGACTCCTGGTAGCACCGGGATTTGGCAGCCGCGGCATTGAAGGGAAAATTGAAGCCATCAGGTTCGTTCGTGAGAACAATATCCCATTTTTTGGAATTTGTCTTGGAATGCAATGTTCTGTTATTGAATTTGCACGCAGTGTGTGTGGCTTAAAAGAGGCAAATTCAGGCGAGTTTAAAAAGAACAACCAGAATGTAATCGATCTCATGCCTGATCAGCGTGATGTAACGGACAAAGGTGGCACAATGCGTCTGGGCACCTACCCATGTATTTTGGAAAAAGGCTCACGCGCGCATGAGGCATATAAGGCAGAGCAGATCGAGGAGCGACACAGGCATCGCTATGAGCTGAACAACGATTTCCGTGAAATCCTTACGCGCCATGGCCTTGTGCTGAGCGGTACATCGCCGGACGGCCGATTGGCCGAAATAGTCGAGGTGCCCGAGCATCCATGGTTCGTTGGTGTGCAATTCCACCCGGAGCTGAAATCTCGTGCTGTGACAGGCCATCCCCTTTTCATTGCCTTTGTCAAAGCGGCTTTAAAACATCGGAAAGCAAAGTTGTCGAATTTGTCTGAGACTACAGTACTTTAACCCTATCGGACAGATTCTTTTTAAAACTTTTAGCCAAGGTTCTTTTTAAAATCGAACTTTCAAACCAAAGTAACCGTTTTTAAAATTGAACATTTTTAAAACTAACTGTACACAATAATGAAAAGAATCATCCTTTCAGGTATATGCCTTTTGGCTCTTAGCTTCAGCGCATGCACGACGACCAATACAACCGGTACAGACACACGTTCTGACACGGGCACAGGTACTTCCGGCCCGTTTAATGATAACAGGCCAGCCGAAGTGACTACACCTACCGGACTTCGCTATATAGAATTACGCGAAGGAAGCGGGCCAAATCCGCGTACAGGACAAAGTGTAACTGTTCATTATGTGGGTACGTTGCATTCAACGGGTGAAAAATTTGACAGTTCAATTGATCGAGGTACTCCTTTTACGTTTACCATAGGCCGCGGACAGGTAATTAAAGGCTGGGATGAAGGTGTAATGAGCATGAAGGTTGGCGGAAAAAGACAGTTGATAATTCCCCCGGACCTTGCGTATGGTTCTAAGGGAGCTGGGAATACGATTCCTCCAAACTCAACTCTTGTTTTTGAAGTTGAGCTGCTCAGCGTAAAATAAAAGTCTGTTTTTAAAAATAAAAAAGCGAAGGAAATAAAACTCCTTCGCTTTTTCTTTTAAAAAAGATTGCGGTGCTTACACTGCTAACTTTACTTTTCCAGGTTGGCTTTCCTTATTATTTTTTAAAAAAGCGAGAATGCTTCCAACTAAAATCATACCTATTGAAATCCATTGAGCTTGCGACAGGCCTGCATAAAGTGGATTAAGACGGATAAACTCTACTAAAAGGCGCTCTATACCAGCCAGAACTAGATAAATACCAAAAAGCCAGCCTGCCATCTTGGGCTGCAACCGTAGTTTCCAGAGAAGTGTAAAGATAATTATTGAAGCGATAAACTCATAGACCGGGGTTGGATGCACAGCAATGTCAACAGGGAGTGGTTCGCCGGGATACATTTTTAAAAAAGCAGCAGCCAGTTCATTATTCTGAGCTGAAAGAGTTGGGACTGTTCCCTTGGGATATCCCATTGCCCAAGGAAGTTTACTTGGCAATCCATAGTCGCCATCACCTGCAAAATGACACCCAAGCCGTCCCAATCCATAGGCAATAATAAGTGATGGCGCTGCAGCATCAGCTATTTTTAAAAAAGGTATATTCTTTGCTCGTAAATAAATCAAAATGGCAACAATTGACAAAAGCAAACCGCCATAGAATGTAAGGCCAGACGGGCTAAAGAACGTCCCAACAGGGTTCTCTAAAAAATCACCAAAGTTTTCGAAAATTGAGAATAATTTCGAACCTAAAAGCCCAAAGAAAAAAGCGAAAATTGTAATTGTCGAAGCAAGCTCCTCTGAATAGCCTTTCCGTTTTACTTCCTTGGTAAAAAAATAATTCGCGACTAAAAAAGCAATAGCCACCATTAGGCCAAAACTATAGACTGGGATCGGCCCGATTTGAAAAAGTTTAGGACACATTAAAAATATCTACACAATCAAACATTTCTTTTAAAAACTATTGCATTACTGCCTGGAGGAAACCAGAAGCATTTCCAAAATCTTCCTCAAGCTCAAAAGTAAACTTCTCTAAATCAAGCTCGCTAAATTTTGGATAGGAAACACACAGTAGCTTCCAGGAGGGTTCCTCTGCAAGATCAACAGATTCAATACCTTCATCCACTCCTGCTCCCCATATCTCACACATAATATCCGCCAATCGGACTACTGCTGTAAGCTCGCGATATGAACCTAGTGTTTCTGGATGGGAATGGTGAATAATTATAGATTGTAATTCGGCGGGTAGCTTCCAGATCTGCGCTACAAGCCTGCCGGCTTCGTGGTGATCAGCACCAAAAACCTTCACTTCTGCATCTACATCACGAATTTGCTCATTATGAACCATTTCAACCATAGATTGATACAATGAGGCGTCATATTGTATCATAGCAAGTTTTCCAAAATCATGGAGCAGGCCGCCTAAAAACTCAAATTCTTTAAAATTTAAGCCAAGTTTTTTAGTAAATGATTTTGCTACAACAGCTGTGCAGGCAGAATGCCACCAGAATTTCTGCATTAAGGCAGTAGTTTCAGACTGTGAAGCGGCCACAAAGCGACTAAACAATGCAACCCCCAGAACAATATTAACAATTCTTGTCAAACCCAATGCTGTAATTGCCTGATGAACTGATACGACCTCAGAACGCAATCCAAAAATGGGAGTATTAGCGACTCTGATAATCTTTAATGTTAATGAGGGGTCAGCCTCAATGATTCTTGCGACTTCACGGAGATCGGCATCATCGTTTTCAAGCAGTTGTAATACCCTTTCAACAACGGTTGGTAACGTGGCGAATTCTCTTTTTTCGGTGATCGAATTGATAAAACTCATAGAGTGTGCTTGAAATTATAAAAGGATATATCAAATTAAGGAAAGTATCGTTATTTGCCAACTTTACTTTAGAAAATAATTCTAAATTATTAAACTATCCTTAATTTTAAAGGCTTATATAAGTGATTAGAAATAAAATTACAGATGCTTTGATTGGAATAAATACAAAATAAGATTTAGTTAGACTTCAACATACAAATATTATACCGATAAAGACTGCGCAACAGAGTTTTCAATAATATTTCAAAGATAAAAAAGCAATACTCGTCAGCAATATAATTATTATATAGATTACTAAGAAAGCACAATAATATATGTACATATTACGATAATTTTTATTATCTTATGAAAATCAGCACTTTAACGATATAGTATTTCAGAAATCTTTAAGAAAATGATATCTGACAATAATAACATTAATTCTGCATGAAACTCATCATTAGTAACTAATTATAAATAATGAGTGTTGGATTACCATGAATTTTTACAATTCATATAATCATAACCCATATGGATTGTAAAATTAATTGTTAATTCTTTTTATTTAACATTTTCAATTGTAACATTTTCTTCATATTTATATTATTTCATTAATACTTCTAACATTCACATTTTCTTTTCAATTTTACGAGGGTTAGTATGCAAAAAAGCAGCACTACATTTTTAAGGTATGCCTTTGCACTCCTCTTTGCCGCATCCTTTTTCGGTTATAGCAGTGCTTCAGCACAGCGAACGGAAATTAATGATGGCACAGAGTTTCACTTTGGCATACCTCATTGCAAGCGGCCTGCAGGGGAAGGCGCACGGGGTCTTGCACCAATTCAGCTTTGGATTTCCTCCAAAGTTAAAACACGTATTAATGTAAAAGCAGAATCAGTTGGCATGAATCAACCATACACTGTTGAAAAAGACATTGTAAAGGTAATTCCACTTCCAAACGCCTTAGAAATGACGGAAAGTGAAGTCGTACGCAACTATGGTGTATCTGTTACCAGTGAGGCTCCTATTTCCGTTACGGTTTTTGTTAGTTACCGTGTATCTGGTGAAGCTTTTAAAGTAATACCAGTAGAAGCACTTGGCAAGCAATACTATACTCTCAATATGTACCAGGATAGTACTAATGAATATAAGCCTGGCCAGATTCTTATTGTAGCTACTGCTGATAACACAGTTGTAACGTACACCCCTTCTGTTCATACCAATAGAGTAACTGCAGGTGGTACCGGTACAGTACAATTGAAAAAAGGAGATGTTTTCCTTATCGAAAGCAAAATTCAGAAAGGCTATAATCAGGCAAAACAGACTGACCTGACCGGTACTTTTATTAAATCCAATAAACCTATAGCTGTTTATTCAGGACATACAAAAGGTGCCTTCCCACGGTATAACCCTACTATGCTTGGTACACCGGCCAACTTCATGAGAAACATGTTGATTGATGCGATGTGGCCTGTGGAGTTTCTCGGTAAGGAATATGTTTCAGCTCCTGTGAAATATAACAATCGTCCGTATTCGGCCAGTGATCCAGACCAGCGTGGCGATCTTATCCGTTTTGTAGCTACTGTAAATAATACACAAATCTACCAGATGCGCTCCGATGGATCAGGCCTCCGCCCTATCGGTTTTAAATTGAATAAAGGCCAATATTATGATATCGTCGAGCAGGAAGATGCAGCATATTATAAAGCTGATCATCCTGTATTGGTTGGACAATATGGTAAAGCATGGAGAAGTTCAAACGTAACTCTTGCCGATAAGGGTGACAATGGCGATACTCCACTTAACCCAAGCCGTAATGGTGAAGGCATGCTTATGACCCTTACTCCGATGGAGCAATGGGGTAGCTTTGCTGTTTTCCGTTCAATTGAAGAGATCGACAACTTTACTCTCATTGTTTTCAGAAGCGATCAGGCAGACTCTATTAAATTCGATGGACAGCCACTCCGCATGGCTTTCAATGGACTTTTAAAAGTAGAAGGTACTCCTTACAGCTATGCACGCAAACAGATCTCTGCCGGCGACCATAAATTTGAGGGCACGAGCAACCGGATCAAGTTTGCTGCTTATGCATATGGAAATTATGACAATACAAAAGATGGTTTTGCATATGGCTATCCTACCAGCGTAAATTATGCTATTGCATGTGATGACTCCTTGGCAGTAAAGGCAGAACCTATATGCGGAGATTTTACTGGTAAAGCAAAAGCACTTCCGTCGAATGCTGAGTGCGCAAGCCTTTACAATGCGTATATGATCGCTGATCAGTCATTCAACTATACTTTTGAACTGACAACGGCTCTCGAGCCGGGTCTTAAAGAACTTGATTTTGCTGCAAAAGTAATCGATAAAACAAAAGATGCTAAAGCAGTTGTAAAAATCATCATGCGTTCAGGACGTGATACAACTATCACTCTTGAGTATTTCGCTCAGCAGGTAATTGCTGAACCAGGTACAATTGACTTTGGTACTCTGGCTCCTAATGGTAAAAAATGTGGCGACCTGACGTTAAAAAACATCGGAAAAGTTGATGCAATCATCAATGACCTTCGTTTTAAAAACAATGGTTCAAACTACACAGTAGATAAATCTCTTCTTCCAATCACCATTAAGCCAGGTGAAACTGCGACAGTAGAAGTCTGCGCAACCTCAGTCGTTGGTATGTCGCGACAGGATTCAGTCATCGCTGTGCTTGAGTGCTATGAAAAGGGTGTAGCGCTTGTGCGGTATTCGACCTCAACCGCTAAAATTCATATTTCCGATGCTGAATTTGACAAGGTTCTTATCGGACATGATGCTATGGAAGAGGTTACAATCTCTAATATTGGTCTGAGCAGAGTTGAGGTTTACAGCGTTGATATTCCTACTACAATTCCTTTTAAAGTCAAGGATAACAAACTGCAAGAAGACTTAGCTAAAGGACCAATCATTCTTGAAAGCCCTGGCGATACCTATACATTTAAAGTTATATACACGCCAGTATTAGATAAAGATGGTAATCCTGAAGTCAACTCATTTACGGCTCAATTTAACGCTAATACTGAAGACGTTAAAACAACTTCCCTTTGGTCAGGTGAAGGTATTGATGTTATTCCTGTAGGATCGGATCGTTCGTTAGGCCCTAATAGGGTAATTGATGAATATGTACGAACTAAAATGAATAAAACAGAATGGCCTGGCACGGTTAGTTTTGAGGCAAAGTGGAAAAATGCGGTGATAACGATTAAAGATATCAAGATCATTGATGACACCCGAAATGGATTCCGCCTTGATGCTAATGAAATTCAAAAAATTGTAGCAGCTAAAACGCAGCTCAATCCTACAACCAATTCATACCAGAAAGTGGACTTTTTCTTTGCACCTTTAGAAGAAGGTTTATATACAGCTAAAGTTGTAATGATTGGTGAAACAAGTGATGATTATGGCAATTTTGAAGAAAGAAATGACACTGTACTAATTGACGGTATTGGTATCCAACCAAATTACACTGCTGGCGATAAAGACTGGGGTGTGGTTCCAATGGGTTCACCAACTCCTGGAAACGTAATTCTTAATAGCACTGGTACAACTGAAATAAAAATCTTCAGTATTAATATTGAAGGGCCTGATGCTGCTAATTTCAAATTAGATCCATCATTCAACAATGGTCAGCCGATAACTGAAGCCACTCCACTTGCAATTAAAGAAGGTGAAGAATTCTCTCTTCCACTTCTGTTTACTGCTACACGAGTTGGTAACTTTAATGCTAGAATCGTTTATACCAGCGACAAACCTAATCCTCAGCCTGTATCTCTGTTAAAAGGACGTGCTGAAAGCCAGGACATCGCAACTACGCCGTATGACTTCCCTGCTACGTATATTTCGCAGACGAATACGAGCGGTGTAGTAGAATGTATCAACAAAAACACCGCAGATGCAATTGAAGTAACAGCAGTGAACTTTAATGGCGATGCAGATGATGCACGTTTTGCAATTACAGGTTATCGTTTGAAAAACGCTGGCACGACCTTTACAACACTACCAATTACTATTCCTGGCAACGATGCTCTACAAGTATTGGTGAACTTCACTCCAGATGCTGTTCGCAATAATTATGCGGCTCAGGTGAACTACACAACAAGTCTTGGGGAGGTTTCTTCTGCTATTACTGGTATTGGTAAGGATATGACTAGCAAAGTGTTCATCGCCCGTAATTATTCTACAAGTGTAGGTGGTAATACTCAGGTAGCTTTCGAATTACAGGGTGCTCCTGATGCAATTGCAGACGGCAATATTACTAGCTTTAAAGCAACAATTTCTTACAATCCTCTCCTGGTGCAGGCACGCGGCGGCAAAGACAATATCAAACTCCAGGATATGCTTAATGGCTGGGAAGTTGTATCAGCAGAAAATGACGTTAAAAATGGCATTCTTCAGGTAGTAGTTCAGACAAATGATCCATCAAAAGCTTTAAAAGGCGAAGGATCACTTTTTGAATTCACGCTTGACGGATACCTCGACAGCGAAAAAGAAACTGAAATGCCTTGTTCTATGACTGAGTATAACCGTCCATGGGTTAATATTCAGAACAGTCCGGGCCTTATCACTGTAGATCCTGTGTGCGGTGGTGATATCCGTATGATCTCACTTAGCAGTACACAATATCAGTTGATGGTACCAGCTCCAAACCCTGTTTCAGGGCCAGTGGCTGTTATCCAGTATTCGATTGGTCTTGAAAGCCATACACGCCTTACGCTTGTAGACGCTCAGGGCCAGGTGATCAGCACGCTTGTGAATGAACACCAAAAACCTGGCATGTATCAGGTAGGCGTAGATGTAAGCGGCCTAGCTAATGGCAAATACTTCTACCAGATCCAGTCTGGCCCATTTGTTCAGACACAGCATATGATGATTTCAAAGTAATTTGAAATCCATGATAAAAAAAAACCCTTTGAAGATTAATCTTCAAAGGGTTTTTCATTTTTAGTAATTGTACCGAAATACTGTTTTTAAAAGCTCATTTGTAGCGAAATAATAACTGGTCAGTGAACTATAAAACTTTTTAAAAGAAGTACACAAGGGTTTTGAGCATCTACATGATTACTTCGGCAGAATTAGGGCTGTGCCAGGATAAACAGGCCGACTTTTTAAAAGCTTATATCTTTCCCCGCTCTTCCTATCAAGTGTTTGCTTTTTTAAAGTAAGACTGTATAAAGTTTATGTATGTGAGCAATCCTTCCTTGAGAGAAGGATTTTTCCGGAGTAAAGATCTACATTTTCAACTATGATCTGTGGTGAAACTAGATTGCTACACCATAAAGACCTTACCCGCGATGATGAGATATATTTCTTACATTTTTAAATACGTTCAGCAATAGTTGTATGGGCATTTATGCATGAATAAATCCTTTCGACTTTACCCACATCCTGATCTTTGGCTCAATAAACCACACTACCAGCGCCCAACCAATTCCCGAAATTACATCAATAACATAATGGTAACGCAGGTAGACTGTAGAAAGAATCAGGCTTGAGCCAATGATATAAAAAACCCATCGGAGCCTTGATTGATACCTGTAAGCCAACATCATATTCAAAAGGGTCATCATCGTGTGTCCACTGGGCATGCAATCACGATTTACAATTTCAGCGGCGTTATGAACGGCAGTCGTTAAGCCTGCACCAGCGTTTACTACCTCACGGAATTTTTCTGTCAGCCATACACCTGGCAGTTCCGTATTAAGCAATGCAAAATCATGGAGAGTAAAACGCGGGCCGATAGCCGGTGTGAAAAAATAAAGTAAATATGAAAGAAAAAAACCAAATGCGATTGTTCGTGCAAACCTTTTAAAACGGGCTCTATTACCCTCTATATGCAGTTCAATTGCTTGGGCAATAGGCATAAAAAAAAAGCACATATAGGTAAATTGCAGGTACTCTGTCAACCAAGGATGTGTAAAATTAGAAAGCCATTGTGTTGGATTTACACCAAAAATCCATTTATCTATTGCTATTAGGAGGTAGTCTATATCATGCGGGTTTACACTTCGTATATAATTTTGCGCCTGATCGTACATCAGGTAAGTGATAGGTACAATAGAAAAAGAGCGGATGAATTTAAAAAGCGGATTTCGTGCAACAGCCCCCGCTACGGCTATCGTAATGACACCGGCGGCAAAAATACTATTTAAAAATAATAATGTGGGAGAGCGTCGGACAAATATTGCGAGTATCGAATAAACCGTTATCATACCCAGCATATAGATATCTACCATGCTGAGTATTTCACGTAGTTTTAAGTCACGAGTCTTTCTCCGCTTGGGGCGGGCCGTTTTATCAGATGTACTATCCATGCTGGCGTTGCTGTTCATTGATGAACTGCTCAAGTAGAAGGAAATCTTTTACGGATAATTCTTCTGCACGTTGAGATA
>DASPKH010000082.1:0-3957 GCA_035628175.1 Patescibacteria group bacterium | reverse complement strand
TCCTGAAGCAGTAAACGGCAGAGCGCAACGCGGCGGCGCTCACCACCGGAAAGCACATTCACCGGCGTGTCGCCCGGCGGTGTACGAAGCGCGTCCATCGCAAATTCCAGTTTGGAATCAATATCCCAGGCGTTCATATTGTCGATTTTTTCCTGAATCTTCGCCTGCTTTTCCATCAGCTTTTCAAAATCCGCGTCGGGATTTGAAAACTCGTTGCTGATTTCCTCATATTGTTTTAAAAGCCCGACCGCTTCCGCCGCGCCTTCCTCAACAATTTCCTTTACCGTTTTTGTCGGGTCCAGCTCGGGTTCCTGCGAAAGGTACCCGAAGGTAATTCCTTTCTGCGACGTAATCTGCCCGATATAATCCTGGTCCAGCCCTGCAATGATTTTTAAAAGAGTGGATTTACCTGCGCCGTTCAACCCGAGAACGCCGATTTTCGCACCATAGAAAAACGACAGGTAAATATCTTTTAAAACCTGCTTATTCGGCTTATGGATTTTGCCGACGCCAACCATCGAAAAAATGATTTTGTTATCGCTCATGTGTTTTTAGAAAATGCTTTTAAAAAGGTGAGATTGAATTCTTATAAAGTCGAAATCCAGCACGTTTGTCATTCTGAGCATTGCGAAGAATGACAATGACCAATAATTAACTTTAAAAGAAATGTATAAGTGAATTACCACAAAAATACGCATACTTTTTAAAACAGGCATTTTTTAAACTGCGGAACTAACTTTGTATGGAATTGCGTTAAGTGCGTGTCGCAGTAAACGGTTATACCTTTAGATTACCATCTCACCGTATTATCGTTTATAAAAGATATTGCTTAATAAAATTTTCTATCATTCTAAGTAAGGGGTTTTCTCATGGAAACAACACGCACAACAACCACATCTTCATCGACGACGCCAGGAATGGTTACCGGTATGTTCCGCGACCGCGAAAGCGCAGAGCGCGCATACAATGCTCTTGCAGCACGCGGATATTCAAAAGATGAGATTAACGTTGTAATGAGCGATGACACACGCAAGCGTCACTTCGCAAACCAGACAACTGAAACTGAACTTGGCTCAAAAGCAATGGAAGGAGCGGGCGTTGGTAGCGCAATTGGTGGTACTCTTGGAGCTATTACAGGCGCTCTGGCAGCAATCGGTACGAGCATTGCAATTCCAGGTCTTGGCCTTGTCATTGCAGGTCCATTAGCGGCAGCGTTTGCAGGAGCCGGTGCTGGCGGCCTTACAGGCGGTTTACTTGGTGGGCTTGTTGGCTCGGGAATTCCTGAAGAGCACGCAAAACGTTACGAATCAGGTATCAAAGAAGGCGGAATCGTTGTTGGTGTAAAACCACGCAATCCTGAAGACGCTGACTACGTAGCAAATGAGTGGAAAAACTATCGCGGCGAACATATTTACAGATAAGATTTCCTTTTAAAAGGAAATTTTAAAAACGGAGTGCTTTTAAAAAGGCATTCCGTTTTTTATTTTCAAGACTCAAAAGCAACTGTTCTCGAATAGTTGGCTTAAAGAAGACTACTCATGTGGCGTAGCTGAGGCATCTCCCTCCTCTTCCTTTTTCCAGCGGCGGCTTTCTTTAGGCCGCTCCCACACACTTGCTTTTAAAAGTGCGATACCTCCGCCAACTCCGGCGATACCTGCCCAGAGTGAGAGCTTGCTTTTTGTATTCATTCCAAAGGTCATAAGTGCCAGCCCCAACATCAGGAAAGGCATTGCAATGCTGCGAAGTTTATCAGGATTTTGCATTATTTTTTAAACAAGACACGATCCATATTACAACATGTTGTAAATGTACGAAGTCCTCTACCGTACCACGCCTACCTGCTGCACAAAAACCTCGCTTCCAGAATGCACCTCCACCACATACATCCCGACTGGCAATTCTTTTAGAGAAAATGTGTGTGAGCTTTCACCTGCAGGGATTTCTTTTAAAAACATTTCACGTCCTGTGATGTCGCGGAGTTTTATTGTGGTTTTTAAAAATGTGGTTTGTGGGAATGAGATGGTGATGTTTTCAGAAGCCGGACTGGGAAAGAGGCTTACTTGGGTAATGAGTTCTGGTAGTACTGATTCTGGAATGAAAGATGGTGTGGCAAGAAACTCCAGTAAACTTATCTGTGAAATTGTACCGATAAATTCATTCAGGTCTTTGCTATTCACGTAATCTTCAAATTCAATTAAGAACGCCCTGCTATATTCACCACTGGAGTATTGAGGATTTCTTTTCTGTAGTATGTATGAACCAAACTTTTTCTCCAGCTCATGCATTTGTAGTCGCAATTCAGAATAATTAGAATCAATATCCTGCCAGGTGACTCTTATTATTGATCATGCTCTGCAGCAGGAAGTAATAGGGCATCTACGCTAAATCGTATCAGCCAAGTTTGTTTTGCGTATGTTCGTCCCTGTTCAGATAACCTGTTTATATCAGAAGGATTATACAAGGCATTGCAGTCTCCTGAATTGCTATTGGGATCACTACGTATATACCCACAGGTATCAATTGCAATAAAGCCCTTTATACCATTCTGTTTTTCCGGCACACATAAACAACCCTCATCCAACTGGGCTTTTAGAACCCCTGCCGAAGTAAATATCCCGACGAAAACCGCAAGGCAATACATAAGAAAAGTTTTCATTTTATAACTTCTGGGAAGATGAAGCATACATTTTTTACAAATTACTACATTTCTTTTAATGAACAACTTCTAAAATTTCAAAAATCACACCTGAACTTTTCACCTCAAAAAATCATTTACACTCAAAAGCTTTATCCTTTTTAAAAGCAACAATTTACACTTTTTAAAAACAGTAGTACGCGATGCTCCATCACATTTTTAAAATAACGGCGCTCCTCGTTTTTTCCGGCGTGATGTTCAGTGCATGTAGTGATCCCGTTTCTACCGAACCCATTGAGGACTATTCAGCAGGATTTCCCCCTATGCCACCCGCACCTGAAATGAAAGGTTTTTCCTACACATCCTTTTCAAAAGATGCATTCCAGCGTGGCGAAGCGCTTGGAACGCTTGAAGATTTAAAAGCACAGACCAACACTGACTTCGTGGCGCTGTGTGTTTTTGAATTTCAAAGTAATGATTCTTCCGCCGACATCGCACCGAATACTACAGGACGAAATCCTGTTACCGGCGAAGGCTGGAGCACGACGTCTACACTAGAAGACCTCCGCAATGGCATCAGACACGCGCGGCGCAACGGCATGAAGATAGTTATAAAGCCCCACGTGGACAGCTACGCAGGCGGCTGGCGTGCATCTATCAAACCAGATATGGAAGGCAAATGGTTTGAATCCTACACGGCCATGATGCTGAAATATGCGAAGCTCGCGCAGGAAGAAAATGTGGAAATGATCTGCATAGGTGTAGAATATTTGGTTGCCACGCAGGAAAAATATCATCCTCACTGGCGTGAAATGATAACAAAGATCAGGCAGGTGTATTCGGGCAAGCTCACTTACGCGGCAAATTGGAGCGGGCAATCATTCTGGGGGCTTCCTACCGCAGAATACAAGCAGGTAAAGTTCTGGGATGCGCTCGACTATATTGGCATTGACGGTTACTACCCGATGGCCTCTGTTTTTAATAGTACGCCGAGCTTTACATCTGCTGTAAAACGCATGAGAGGCTACGCCGCCGAGGCAAAAGCAGAAGCAGATAAATACGGAAAAAAAGTAATTCTCATGGAGCTTGGCCTGCAATCGGTAAAAGGTGCCCTTGTACAGCCGTATGAACATACACTTGGCACAAAAGCCGGAGCTATTCCAGATTATGAAATCCAGGAATTTTACTATCGTGTGATGATCGAAGCGTTCGGTTCGCAGCCATGGTGCGCGGGCATGTTCTGGTGGAACTGGGATTCAGTTAATAATCCCACGCAAAAAACAAATTATACGGTAAAAGACAAATCCGCGGCAAAGGTTTTG
>DASPKH010000081.1:0-3216 GCA_035628175.1 Patescibacteria group bacterium | reverse complement strand
GGACTTTCCTGTGAGAATTAAACGCAGCGCATGAATAAAGGCAACGGGTTTTACACCGATCTCTGTAGCTTCTGCTTTTACAAGTGCTTCGAGGTCAGCTGCATTCCAGTTTTCAATTTTTTCAAACTTTGGCACTAGGTTCTTTACACGTTCAGCAGTTTCCGGCGTCCAGTGCTTTTTAAAATATTCTTCTTCAGTCTCGTACTCTTCTTTAAACATATAATCCGCAAAGCGAGGTACGTCGTTCAGCTTTGTAATCCGCTCGCGAACAAGGTGGAGAACTTTTAAAGCATAGTCTTCCGATACATTTTTATAACCCGCCTCTTCGATCAGCGGCATTAGGTCTTTTAAAAGTACATCATCCGGCAGCGTACGCAGATACTGCGAATTCATCCACTCAAGCTTCTGGCGATCGAAAACCGCGCCCGCTTTATTTGCTTTTTCAAGCGAGAATAAATCGATCAGTTCTTCCATGGAAAATATCTCGCGGTCAGCCGTCGGGTTCCAGCCCAGCAGTGCCACGAAGTTGATGAGCGCTTCTTTAAAATAACCTGCTTTGCGAAAATCCTCAACTGCCACATCGCCATCACGTTTGCTCAGTTTCTTTTTATTGACATCCAGCAGCAGAGGCAGATGCGCGAACTGTGGAACAGGCCAGCCAAACGCTTCATACAGCAAAACGTGTTTTGGCGTGGACGGAAGCCATTCTTCACCACGGATTACGTGCGTGATCTTCATAGAATAATCATCAACCACGTTCGCCAGATGATAAGTCGGAAAACCGTCGCTTTTTAAAAGAATTTGATCATCAATATCACGTCCGCTAAAAACCAAGTCGCCACGGATCATATCGTGAAAACGCACCTCAGCTGTTAGCGGCACTTTTAAGCGAACCACATGTGGTGCGTTTTCTTTTAAAAGCCGCGCAGTTTCATCTGCTCCAAGCGTATATTGATTGCGCATTGTCGAGCGGTCATATTTCGGTGCAATTCCCGCTCCCTGTTGGCGCTGGCGCATTGCATCGATTTCTTCAGCCGTGTCAAAAGCATAGTATGCTGTGCCGTTCTGGATCAGCTTCTCAGCATGCTCACGATAAAGGTCAAAGCGTTCGGACTGAGTGTATGGGCCATACTCGCCGCCTTTTTCGGGACTTTCATCATATTCAATTCCTGCCCATTTGGAAATCTCCATGATATTTTCAATTGAACCCTCCACAAAGCGGGTTTGGTCGGTATCTTCCACACGAAGGATATTGACGCCTCCGTGATGACGTGCGAAAAGATAATTATAAAGAGCTGTGCGAAGCCCCCCGACATGCAAATAACCCGTGGGCGATGGCGCAAAACGTACGCGTACTGACATATTCTGAAATCCTGATTGTAAATTTATTCTTTTTAAATTGATTTTTAAAACCTGAATTCGTGAAATTCTTACTTTTTGAGCTGTTAGCCTAAAGCCTTTAAAGCCAGCTTTGAAAAATTACTCACTCATAAGCATATGCACCTCGGCAAACGTTCTTTCCGTTTCCTGGAGGCGAACGGTGATGCGAGTGATGTTCTGCTGGCCTTTTAAAAGTGTTGCGATTTCTTTTAAAAAATACTGCGCCAGATTCTCCGCTGTTGTATAAAACGGCAGAATCTGTACTTTTAGCAGGTTTTCTTTAAAAAAATCCAGCATGGCCGTATCATTATGATCGCACACAAACGCGTGATCAAACCGTTCCACAAGTGGGTCAATAAGTTTTTTCATGATGCCGTAATCCATGAGCATTCCCTGGTCGTCCAGCGAACCAGTAAGCTCCACACGCATTTTATATGAATGCCCGTGAATATTCCGACATCCAGCCTCGTGATAGGGAAGCCGGTGACCCATTTCCCAGTTAAAGTCTTTTGCGATCGTTGTCAGCATTTGTGTGACCTGTAATTCGTGATGCGTAATGCGAGTTTTTTAAAAGCTCAAACTATTTTGACTTTGTATATTCAGCCTCAATAATCGAGGAAATTCCGCCGCGTGTGCTCCATTCAGAGACTATTTCCATTTCAAGCGGATCACATGCTGCAACTAAGTCATCAAGAATTTTATTCGTAATTGCTTCGTAAAAAATTCCCTGCGTACGGAATTCAAGGAAATAATATTTTAAAGATTTTAGCTCAAGACAGATTTTATCCGGTACATAGCGAACGGTAATTGTACCAAAATCCGGCAAACCCGTTTTCGGGCACATTGAGGTGAATTCGGGGTTGATATGCGTAATTGTATAACGTCTGTTTTCGTTTGGATTCGGAAAAGTTTCTATTGCAGCCATTGTAAAAGGTAAAAGTAAAAATGTAAAGTACAATTCTGTTTTTTAAATTCATCACTGAACGCTTTAAGTCCCAGCTAAATAGCAAAAATACTGCTTTTTTGTGACTTTTGACAGACTTCTGTCATGAAATTCGTAACTTTGCTGTTCATGTTTTTTAAAGTGCCGGGAAAATCGTGCAAAACGAGATAGACATTATCATTATATCGTACAATTGCGCTGTGCTCACGCTCAAATGTATCGAGTCCGTTTTTAAAACGCACCCGACGGCGCGCGTGACGATTGTTGATAACGCATCAACTGATAATTCTCCCTCAATTATCCGCCAGAACTTTCCTGAAATCCAAATCATTGAAAATAAGGAAAACCGCGGCTACGCAGGCGCAGTGAACATTGGGATGAAAGCTACGCAGGCACCGTTTGCAATTATTTCAAATGCTGATGTGGAATTTTTTGAAAATTCTATTGAGCTTTTAAAAAATGTTTTAAAAAACAATTCACGAATAGGGGCCGCCGGACCCCAGCAGGTGTATCCGGATGGCGGATGGCAGCGTAGCTATGGTATCCAACCCGGAATTGGAGAAGTACTAAGGGAGCTTGTGCTGTGGACATATGTCGACTATGCCTTAAACCGATTGGCCTGGAAGTTCTTTAAAAAAGGTGAGTTTTCACAAAAGTCTGACGTTTATAAAAATGTGCAATATCTTGATGGGGCTGTTATCGCTGTAAGTCGTGAAGCGTTTGAGCAGCTTCGTGGTTTTGATGAGGACTTTTTCTTTTATGCCGAAGAAGCTGATTTTTGCCTAAGACTCCAAAAAAGCGGGTGGAAGGTAGTGCATGTACCATATTCGAGGGTCTTACACCATCGAGGCGGGAGTTCTACAAAATCTGAGGTAAATGAGAAGTTTTACTCA
>DASPKH010000080.1:0-2024 GCA_035628175.1 Patescibacteria group bacterium | reverse complement strand
TTGTTACAGTTACAAAGTAAGTTGTTGTTACGCTAGGTGCTGCAAGCGGGTTTTCAGTATTTGGGTTTGACAGCCCTTCTAGTGGAAACCATCGGTATCGGACCGACGTAGAATTACTTTTTGCCTGAATTTCTATTTTTTGGCCAAAACAAATTGTTGTATCGTTACCAGCATCAATAATAAGCTCATCGGTCCCATCTTCTACGAAACCCAATGCACAAAAATGCGTACAAAACACCAGAAATATAACTATTATCGAAATTTTCTGCATACGGTACCTATAAAATGCAGTTATGGATAGTACAAATGAAATTTACATTTTTTCGCCTTGAATAAAAAATCAAAATTTATATTTTTTTAAAATTGTACTATCCTTCTCAATTTTATTTTCATTTGTCATAGACAAAAATAAAACTGCACTCCTGTTGAGTCTACAAACATATATAGTAGGCGCCTTGTGGGCAATTCTCCAATTTTACCTGCTTTTTACAACCCCCTGCGTCACAATGACCACTGAAAATTATTTGCATAAGTACCCCATGGATATTAAACAGCTCAATTGAGATAATACCTTTTATACCAACTGAAAATTCTAATTCAATATTCCCTTCCGTTACGAGATTTGGGGCAATATTATTTAAAGTTGTTTGAAACTCTGCAATCCGTACCAACCTCATGTTACCAGCGCATACATCCTTTAAAAGAATCGTTGTATTTTCCCTTTTTATCACCTCACAGTCACTTTCCTGTAAAACTTTTTTATCATTCAGTTCGATCAGTTTTAAAGCAAAGAGTTCACTTGCCTGATTGGCCAGGCATGCTATCAATTCTAAACTGATTTCACAGTCTGCTACTGGTGTTTGGCCGCTGGTCTCTATAAAAAGTTTACTATTCTGCTTTTCCAGTGAGATACGCCGAGTGTTGTCTGCACCTTTTAAAACCTTTCTAAGTTACCCGTGAATAGAAATACCTTGTTATCAAGGCTAACAACGGCTTTAAAAGCAAGGTACAGCCAGCAATACAAATATAGATCCCATTTTTACACCTCTAAAATAGGGGCAAAAGGATTAATTACTGTTGAAAATTATACCATTTATCTCAGTTTTAGAACCTAAATTTTGTAGGATCATATCCCGTGAGAAAGCAAAAAGCAGTCCCTTTTATAAAAGAACTGCCTTAAAACATACGAACCCAATTTTAAAACGGCGAACCCGTATCAAGCTGATCAAAGCCATCCATATACGGTGGTGGCTCGTCGTACTGGAAAGAGAGATTTTCAAAACGAGCAAAGTCTTTAAGATATGCCACACGCGCGTCACCCACCGGACCATTCCTCTGCTTGCCGATAATAAGTTCGGCTGTTCCCTGCGTTGGCGAACCGTCGTCATAGGTTGTAATGCCGTAATATTCTGGGCGGTTCACGAACATTACAACGTCGGCATCCTGCTCGATAGAACCTGATTCCCGCAAATCCGACAGCATTGGGCGTTTATCGGCTCTCGACTCCACTGAGCGGTTCAACTGTGCAAGCGCGATTACAGCTATATCCAGTTCCTTAGCGATCTGCTTCAGTGAACGGGAAATCATGGAAATCTCTCGTTCACGACTCTCTGCTTTTGGCGAGTGAATTAGCTGTAAGTAATCCACAACGACAAGCTGAATATTATGCTCTGATTTTAAACGGCGGCACTTTGCGCGCATCTCCATAATAGAAAGCGTAGGGCTGTCGTCAATATAGATCGGCGCTTCAGCTAATCTCCCAATGGTTTGCACAATTTGTGGCAATGAATTGCCGCTTAATTTTCCTGTACGAATGTCGTGCGCGTTAATACGCGATTCAGCGCTCAACAAACGAATCACGAGCTGAATGGACGCCATCTCGATCGAGAAGAATGCAACAGGGATTTTATATTCTAACGCCACATTCCTTGTAATGGAAAGTGCAAGCGCCGTTTTCCCCATGGAAGGTCGGGCGGCTATGATGATAAGATCGGACTTTTGAAAACCGCCAAGCATGTCGTCCA
>DASPKH010000079.1:0-9801 GCA_035628175.1 Patescibacteria group bacterium | reverse complement strand
AACACCAATTGGCTATTCCGGTCATGAAGTGGGGCTCTCGCCAACCTGGGCTGCCGTTGTGCTTGGAGCATCATTCGTTGAACGCCACATCACGCTTGACCGCGCTATGTGGGGAACTGATCAGGCAGCTTCGGTTGAAATCGGTGGTTTTGAAAGACTTGTTTCCAATATCCGTGACATTGAAAAAGCAATGGGCGACGGAGTGAAAAAGGTATACGATAGCGAAGTTGGCCCTCGCGCAAAACTACGCCGTGTGCAGAATGCCGTAAAGCATGTTCCGGTAATGAACGGGCATTAAGCAAAGAAAAAGATTTCAAAAAGCAGATTTCTTCTCAAGGAATCTGCTTTTTTGTTTTAAAATGTATACTGAAAATTGTGAAAAAATTTACCCGAATTATGTAATACTTTCTCACAAAATCTTTTTACTTTTGTAAAGCTTTTAAAATAGACTTATTCGTCATTCAAACAATGAAACGACTTTCCTTCATAATACCATGCCTCATGCTCCTTTTAGCGTTCGTCGCAACGCTGGGCGCACCCGTGCTCGAGCACTACTGCACGATGCAGAAGCAGGTAACGGAAAGCTGTCCGATGCACGCCGAAAAAACGTGCTGCGAGAAAAAGAAAGAGCCAAAAGACGATTGCTGTAAAGATGAGCTGGCATTTGAAAAATTCTCCTCAGATTATCTTGTAAAAACTTTTAAGACGGACGCGCCGGTTTTAAAAATTGAAAATGTGCTTCTGCGCGAAATTACTCCGCAAATTGCTTTAAAAAATCTGATAAATTTCACCTATGACATGCGTGGCTCCCCGCCGATAGCGCGTGATATTCCTGTCTTCATCCAGTCATTCCTGATTTAAAATCCCTTCTTTTTAAAAGTGGTGGAATTGCACCGCTGCGCCTTTTTTTCTTTTAAAAACTCAATTTTCTCTTGTCATTCCTGCAAGCGACAGCGCGTCAGGAATCTTTCTTCCCACGTCAAATTGACGCGTCATGCTGACGATTAAAGAAAGATTCCGGGCAAGCCAGAATGAAAAATACCGTAGAAAGTTTTTAAAAAGAATCCTTTAAGAAAGATTTTTAAAAAGCTCAACGCTCAAAACAATGATTGAAAAAATAATAGACTGGAGTGCGGCCAACCGGTGGCTCGTGCTTGGAATATATGTCATCATCACCGGATTCGGGATTTACTCAGCGGCGCGGCTGCCGGTGGACGCTATTCCCGATTTATCGGAAAACCAGGTGATTGTTTTCACCGAGTGGATGGGGCGCTCGCCGCAAATCGTGGAAGACCAAGTGACCTACCCGCTCACGTCCGCGCTGCAAGGCCTAGCACAGGTGAAGGCAGTGCGTGCAAGTTCAATGTTCGGCATGTCGTTTGTCTTTGTGATTTTCGATGATGCGACAGATTTATATTTTGCACGGGCGCGTGTGCTTGAGCGGCTGAACCTTGTGCAGGCGCAGTTGCCGCGCGGCGTGGTTCCAACGATTGGGCCGGAGGGAACGGGCGTCGGGCACGTATTCTGGTACACGCTCGAGAGCAAAACGCATGACCTCGGAACGCTCCGTGCGCTCCAGGATTGGTACGTGCGCTACAAGCTTGCGGCAGTCGAGGGCGTCGCGGAAGTGGCGAGCATTGGCGGCTTCGTGCGGCAGTACCAGGTGGACGTGGACCCGCACAAATTGCACTCGCTGAATCTTACGATGTCCGACGTTGTAAATGCCGTAACACGTGGAAATAACGAGGTCGGCGGTAAAATTTTAGAGCAGAGCGATGCCGAATATTTCATTCGCGGGCAGGGCTATATTACATCAAAAGAAGACGTTGAAAATACGCTCGTAAAAACAAATTCCGGTGTGCCGATTGCCATAAAGCAGGTTGGCGTTGTGCAAATCGGCTCCGACATCCGTCGTGGCTCGCTGGAAAAAGACGGGACGGGTGAAGTTATCGGTGGGATTATCGTTGCGCGAAGCGGCGAAAATGCGCGTGACGTGATTGACCGCGTGAAATCTGAAATTAAGAAAATCCAACCCGGTTTGCCCGAAGGCGCGGAAATTAAAGCAAGCTATGACCGCAGTACGCTCATTAATGAAGCAGTCGGAACGCTCGAGCGCGCGCTGATTGAAGCGGGCATCGTGGTTTCTATTGTCGTGATGCTTTTTCTCCTCCATTTCCGCAGCATTATCCGCATTATCATCGAGATTCCGATTGCTGTGCTCATGGCGTTCATTTTCATGTACGCATTCGGCATTACGTCGAATATCATGAGCCTCGGCGGGATTATTCTCGCGATTGGCGTCATCGTGGATTCGTCCATCGTGATGGTGGAAAATGCCTACCGCAACATCGCCCACGCCTCTGCCGAACGCGAGCTGACAAACGAAGATTTTAAAAGAATTTCGCTGCACTCGGCGAAGCAGGTTGGCCGCGCGATTTTCTTTTCGGACTTGATAATTCTCGTTTCGTTCCTGCCGGTTTTCCTTTTGCAAGGGCAGGAGGGCAAGCTTTTTAAACCACTCGCCTTTACAAAAACATTCGCAATGCTGGCGTCGGCGATTGTTGTGATTACGCTGATTCCGGTGCTCATGATGTTGCTATCACGTGGGAAATTCCGTAAGGAAAATGAAAATCCGGTCACAAGGTTTTTTCATAAGCTGTACGAACCAGCCATTCGCTGGGTTTTAAAACACCGTAAACTGACAATTGGCGTGAATATTCTCGCGCTGCTTCTTGCAATCCCAATGGCGCTCTCGACAGGTTCGGAATTTATGCCGCCGCTGGACGAAGGCTCAATTTTGTTCATGCCTGTGACGCTGGCGAATGCTTCGATTACGGAAATCAACCGCGTGATGCAGGTGCAGGATAAAATTATCAAATCGCTGCCCGAAGTCGAGCACGTGCTCGGAAAAGCAGGCCGCGCGGAAACCGCCACAGACAACGCGCCGCTCAGCATGATAGAAACCATCGTGCTTTTAAAACCGAAAAGCGAATGGCGCGAGGGCATCACTAAAAAAGACATTATTGCCGAGCTTGATTCAAAACTGCAAATCCCCGGTGTGCGCAACGGCTGGACGCAGCCAATCATTAACCGCATCAACATGTTGGCAACAGGCGTTCGCACGGATTTGGGTTTGAAAATCTATGGCACCGACCTCGATACGCTTGAGCATTATGCCATTCGCGCAGAAGAGATTTTAAAAAAGGTGCCTGGCGCGGCCGACGTCGTTGCCGAGCGCGTGCAGAACGGCTACTATCTCGACATTAGCATCAAACGCGACATCGCCTCGCGCTTCGGCATGAATATTTCCGACGTGCAGGACGTTATCGAAACAGCTATCGGTGGTCAGAACCTCGGCGTGGTGCTCGAAGGCCGTATGCGATTCCCGATACGCGTACGTTTCCAGCGGCAGTTCCGCGATAATATTGATGAATTGAAACGCCTCGTCATCGGCGTTGGCAATACGTCCGGCGGGCAGGCTGCCCCAATGGGAAATTCGGGTATGAGCGGAGGTGGCGGAATGGCACCCGCGCCACAAGGCATGGGTTCGATGGGAGGAAACATTACGCCGCAAGCGCCCGTCACAAACAGCGACGACGCAAAATATTCTCTTTTAAAAAGCTCAAATCCCGACAACATGGTCTATATGCCGCTCGAACAAATCGCTGACATAAAAGTCGTGACCGGCCCGCCCATGATTTCCAGCGAAAACGGCGCTTTGCGTTCCATTGTTTTCATGAATGCGCGTGGCCGCGACATGGGAAGCGTGATGGACGATGCACAGCAGGCAATTCGCACGCAGCTCAATTTGCCAAGCGGCTACACCTACGAATTCAGCGGGCAGTACGAAAATAAAATCCGCGCGCAACGCACCATTATGCTCATCATGCCGGTCGTTTTCCTGCTCATTTTCGGCCTGCTCTACATGACATTGAAAGACGTGGTCGAATCCGCAGTCGTCATGATGTCTGTGCCATTCGCGCTCATCGGAGGAATTTACATTATTTACGCGCTTAATTACAACTTCTCCGTCGCGGTTTGGGTCGGCTTTATCGCACTTTACGGCATCGCGGTCGAAACGGGTGTTGTGATGGTAATTTACCTCCACGAAGCGCTTGATAAACGCATCCGCGCTTTTAAAAACGGGCAGCGTGGCGAAATCACAAAGCAGGATATTTACGACGCCACGGTCGAGGGTTCCGTCATGCGCCTGCGCCCAAAGCTCATGACCGTTGCTTCCAGCATGATTGGCCTCATCCCCATCATGTGGGCCACCGGCACCGGCGCCGACATCATGAAACCGCTTACCGCACCGATGATTGGTGGCCTTCTGACATCAGCTGTTCACGTGCTCGTCGTCACGCCGCTGCTTTTCATTTGGACAAAAGAACACGCTTTAAAAAAGGGCAAACTCGACGTTTCAAAAATCGCCTCGTGGGTAAAGGAGGGTGAATAATATGAGATTTTTAAAAGTTTTTAAAATCGTTGGAATACTTTTCCTTTTAAAGACACTCACAGCGGACGCACAAACGCTCGACGAGCTGCTGAAAGAAGCGCGCCAAAACAACCCGCAGCTCCAATCATACGCTTTTAAAATCCAGGCCGCTCAAAACCGTGCCGATGCCGCAGCCGCATGGCCAGCGCCAACAGTCGGCGTAGAATTTGAGCAGGTGCCTTTTAATTCCGTCAATATTTTCAACGACGCGATTTCAAACAATCTCATGTTTTCTCAAATGTTCATGCTCGGCGGCAAACTCGACGCCATGCGCGATGCGGAAGCCGTCAAAGGGAAAGTCGAAGAAGAAAGTCAGAATATAGAGGCTTTAAAAGTCGAGCAGGAAATCCGCATGGCATATTATTCGCTGTGGGCAATTGACCGGCAAATTGATTTGCAACGGCGAAGTGAATCCGTGCTTAAAATTCTCCTGGAGTCCAGCCAGGCGCAGTACGAAACCGGCCGCGCAATGCAAGCCGACCTTCTTATGCTTCAGGCCGAAATCGCGTCCACACGCGCGCAAATCGAGATTTTAGCAGACCGCCGCGAACCACAGCTTACTATGCTGGCGTCGTTTCTCGGCAGAAGCGGGCCAGTGCAAATTACAACGACATCAGAAATCCTTGAACACGGAAATCTGCCGAACGACGAAGTTTTAAAAGCCATCGCGCAAAACCCGGAAATCCGCCGCATGCAGCGCATGATAGACATGAGCCGCGCGGAAATTACAGCCGCGGAACGCGAAAAATTCCCCGACCTCATGCTGGGCGCCATGTTTATGCGAATGCCAAACGGCATGGTAATGACGATGTTCCCACGCGAGCCGGTTGACCCGCATGCCGCACCACAGCCGCGCCAAACTGACTATATGTACTCGCTCATGGCGTCCGTCACGCTGCCTTTCGCGCCGTGGTCGCGCGACAAATATCTGCTTAAAAGTCAGGAACAGGAAGCAAATATCCGCGCCACCGAACTTGAAATCAGGGATATGGAACGCATGCTCGCCGCGCGCACATCAGCCGCCGCCACGCGTTTTAAAACCGCCGAACGCCAGCAGCAACTTTTTAAAACGAGCGTCGTTCCACTCTACAGGCAGGCACTCGAAGCCCAGATTTCGGCGTACCAGAGCGGCCGCGCGACCATCACGAGCGTTCTCGAAATCGTCCGTATGCTCCAGATGAAGGAAATGGATTTCATCATGGCACAGGAAGAAGCCGCCATGGCGCGCGCCGAAATCCTATCCATCACGGGAAATTAACGTAGGGACAGGTCGCGACCTGTCCGTACAAGAAAAGTATTTAAAAAGGAAAATCGAGTCACGCATTACGAATTACGCATCACGAATTTGAGTTCGGTCGTACATTATTCAAGCATCAGCAGCGGTCACCCTTGCCGTCAAGAGCGCCCGTTTTAAAAGAAAATACAAAAGAAATATCATGAATACTTTTAAAAACATAATCTTCATCCTCCTCGCAATCGCAGCCGTATTCCTCACAAGCTGTGAAAAAGGAGAAACTGCAGGCGACCATGCCGCGCACGAATACTACTGCCCGATGCACCCGGAAGTCACCTCCGACAAGCCCAGCGTTTGCCCCATCTGCCAGATGGACTTAGTCAAGCGCGGGAGTGGACAGACCATGACAGATACCAGTTTTTCTGGTCTTGAAGTCGAAGCGCGCGGGGTTGTTCTGGCAAATGTGCAAACTGTCCCGGTGCGGAGCGAATCCATCTATCGCGAAATCTCAACGTCGGGCTATCTCGACATAGCGGAGGAGCGGCGAAGCGTTATCACCGCACGCATCTCCGGTCGCGTGGAACGCCTTTTCGTCAAAAACACGGGAGCGGTTGTTTCAAAAGGAGCGCCGCTCTACGAGATTCACAGTCCCGAAATTCTGCAGGCACAGAACGAATTTCTTGTGGCTTTAAAAAATGTGCAAATCCAGCAGCAGGGCGGCCTGGAACTACCGTCGCTTGTTCCCGGAGCGCGTCGCCGTTTGGAAATCCTGGGCATGAGCCCCGCACAGATTTCCGCCCTTGAAAAATCGCGCACACCGCAACTTCGTATAACAGTCTATGCGCCATCGTCAGGAACCGTGATTGCAAAAAGTATCGAGGAGGGCCGCTATGTGGCTGAAGGTACCACGCTGTACGAGCTTGCTGATTTAAGTCTTCTGTGGAATATCGCGCAGATTTTTGAAAGCGACTTGCAGGCTGTACAAAAAGGGCGCACTGTGAAAATCACCACGCAGGCATATCCTGGCGAGGAATTTTTCGGCAAAATTACATTTATTTCGCCGGTGCTTGACCCGCAGACACGTACGGTTTCCGTTCGGGCGGAAGTGGCCAATCGCGGCGGGCTTTTAAAACCGCAGATGTACACGCAAACACTTTTTAAAAGCGATATGGGCATGGGTCTCGTCGTTCCTGCTGACGCTGTCATTGTCACCGGTGAACGAAATATCGTCTACGTAAAAGCGGGCGAAGGGCGTTTCGAAGCGCGGGAAGTAGCACTCGGAGCGAAGTTTGAAGGGAAATATCATATTTTAAGCGGGCTAAATGAGGGCGAGGAGGTTGCGGCAAGCGGTGGATTCCTGCTGGATTCCGAATCGCAGTTGCGCGGAAATCAGACATTTTCCAGTGCGCCGCAGACTCCGGTTTTAAAAACGTCGAAAGTGGATTTTAAAGCTGCTTTAGCGCAATATGACGCGATGCGTGAAGCTTTTGTAGCATCAGACCCTGCGAAGGCAAAGCAGACGGCAAATGATTTTAAAAATGCGCTTTTTAAAACCCAGTCTACTGGACTTAGTGGCGCTGAAGCCGAAGCTTTTAAAAACCGGAAAAACACAATTTCAGCAGCAACCGAAAATATTACAAAAGAAAATTCCATCGAAAAACAGCGCGAGAGTTTTAAAACTATTTCTGATAATTTTGCTGAGCTGCTTAAGGCGTTTGGCGCGGGAGAGAAGGTGTATCGCGCGTATTGCCCGATGGGTTTTGGCAATAAAGGTGCGTCGTGGATTACGCTGACAAAAGAAATTGAAAACCCGTATTTTGGTGAGGCGATGCTGAAGTGTGGTGAGATTGCAGAGGAGATTTATTAAAAGTTATTTTTAAAAAGCATAAGGAATTAACGAAACTTATTTGCCGTTGTGGCTTTCAGTATAGTATTTTCATTATAAAGGGAGTAAATTATGTTTAAAAAGTCCAGCTTATTTGGAATTGTGCTTTCAGGCGCATTTGTATTTGCAGCATGCACACAGCAGCAAGAAACTGCCGAAAACCGTACTCAGGGTACGCATCAAACAGGCACGGCGCATCAAAATGCAAGTGGCAGTGGAAATTTTCATGCCACATGGAATCAGTATCTAGAGGTGAAGGACGCTCTTGTGGCTTTGCAGGCAACTGATGTACAGCGCGAAGCACGTGAGCTTGTAGATGAAATCAAAGAAGTGAAAAATTTTGATGGAGCTGCGGATAAACTCCAGAAGTGGGGCGGGTTTGCACCAAAATTCACGGAAGCTGCCAATGCGGTAGCGTCAGCATCAGACCTTGCTACACAGAAAACAGCTTTTGAAAAGCTATCGGCTGTGATGGAGGAGGGCGTTCGTACATTTGGTCTTCATGGCGCAACGGCATACAAGCAGCATTGCCCAATGGCTTTCGATAATAAAGGCGCGTCATGGCTGTCTGACGAAAAGGAAATCGAAAATCCGTATGAAGCTGAAACGATGAAATCGTGTGGTAGTGTGCAAGAAGAAATTAAGATGTAAGTGGTTTTAAAAGATTTTCGGAGCCAAAAAGTCTTGGATTGCGTTTAAAAAAGGCGCGCCAGGACTTTTTGTTTTTACAATAATGCAATGGAAGAATTTCTTTCAAAATTCATATCTGAATATGGAGCTGCTGGGCTGTTTGTATGGTCTTTTCTTTCGGCAACAGTTTTGCCACTGGCCTCAGAGGGCGCTGTCTATATTGCAGTGAAATATGGAATATCCACAACAGATACGGTGATCTGGGCTTCAGCGGGAAATTGTCTGGCCTGTGTTTTGAATTATTATCTTGGCGTTTTTTTTGAAAAAAAGATGCATGGAAAGCTGGCTGCATCGAGATTTGGACGGAAAGCGCTAGACTGGATGCACAAGCATGGATTGTGGAGCCTGCTGCTGTCATGGACGCCATTCTTGGGCGATCCACTAACGGTAGTGGCGGGAATAGCTCGTGTGAATTTTTTCTGGTTTATAGTGATTGTGTTTAGTTTGAGGATACTCCGGTATATTATTGTGGCTGGAATTGTGTAAATCTTTACTTTTTAAAAACCGTGTATCGTGAAATTACGTTTCTGTATGCGATGCAATGATTTACATAATTATTTTCTGCCCGGTTGCAGATGTATTTTATAACGGAGGTTTTATGACATTTAGTACTTTTAAAAAGTTGACTTCGGCTGCACTGCTCTGTGGAGTGGGGATTTTTGGTTCATCGTGTAATGATAATGAAGACCCTATAACGCCAGGCCCGGTTTCAACAGGACGGTCAATCTTTGGTGTGGACGGTAATAATAACCTAATTCGGTTTGGCGCAACCAGCCCGGATAATGTAACGATAACAAAACAAATTACCGGATTGCAAGGCGGAGATAAGATTTTAGGGATAGATTTTCGCCCGAAAGATGGGAAATTGTACGGAATCGGTAGCGGAAGCAGGATATACACAATTGATACTGCTACAGGCGTAGCGACCCAGATAGGCAGTGCTCCTTTCACTCCTGCAATCAACGGAGCTGATATGGGTTGGGATTTTAATCCTGTACCGGACAGAATACGCCTTCATACAAATGAAGATCAGAATTTGCGCCTTCATCCGGATACAGGGCTTATGGGAGCTATTGATTCTGTTTTGAAATATGATAATGGCGATGTAAACTTCGGCCTGAATCCGACGATTGTTGCAACCACCTATACAAACAGCGACAATGATACAACGACCGGAACCACGCTCTACGCCATTGATGCAAACCTTGACATACTTGTAACGCTGGCTTCGCCAAATAACGGGCGCTTACGAACGGTCGGTACTCTTGGTGTTCTTACGAGCAATGCAGCAGGGTTTGATATCCCTGCAAATACCGGTATTGCCTATGCAGCGCTAAGCACCGGCACAAGTGGCAATTCGCTTTACACAATAGAACTGACGACCGGGAAAGCAACACTGGTCGGTGCGATAAAGGGAAATTCCCCTCTTATAGGAATTGCCGTAGCGCCATAGTTTTAAAAGGTTGTGTCGGGATAATCGGGGAATTTTCAAATGTC
>DASPKH010000078.1:0-3805 GCA_035628175.1 Patescibacteria group bacterium | reverse complement strand
TAAATCGGCAACACTCCAACCTTCAGCCGCAAATTGAATGATTTTCTCATGGCCACCTTCATCAACGTAGTATTGCCGCAGCATACCTGATGTTACAAAGGCAGCAGCTTTACACACATCACCATCCTGAAGGAAATATTGTTTCTTCCGCAGCTTCTTTACGCGAAGATACGGCTTAATAATTTCCTCCTCTTCTGGCGTGAGGGGAACGATCTTATTAAAATGCTGAAAGTATTGTTCGTACATACATCAAATTACTAAAAACAACCCAAATTGCAATGATTTTCCATTTTTAAAAGTATATTTATGGTTCCCTCACGTACATCATTCCACCAACAGTGGGCGGCCACCCTTGCCGTCCCGAGCACCCGTTTTTTAAAGAGCTTTTAAAAATGTAAAAATTTCAAAGTAACAAAATGAAAATGGAAGTGTTGGTGAGAAAGTACTTTTAAAAAGGAAAAAATTATGAAGAAAACACGCTTTTACAGACTTTGCATTATTTCATTTTGCCTTATTACAATAAGTTCATGTAGCTATTTCATCTGCTACGAATTAATTTCAAAGTCATCCTTTGATACTATCGAAATTTCAAATGTAAATGGAATTGGTCCTCCCGATAGCACAGGAAACTACTTTTATGAAGTATTTATTGGTACATTGTCAGATTCGCTTTTATCTCAAATTAACCCTGCTGCTTCTTATGCAGTTTTAACAGTCGATAATCAGCAATTTCGTTCGGACATAGAAGTATATAACAAGAAAAATGCAAATGCTACTTTTTATGGATTTCCCAGAAACTTTGACCCTTTAAAAAAATATCCTCATTTTATTGAATTACATTCTAAAAGCGGCGATTCAATAGATTATTATTACAAGTTTAAAAACAAAAATTAATAATATCTTCCATACCGACACTTTAAAAAAATATTCCTGGCAGGAAGTGTGCGACGGCTACAAAGTTTTAAAACGATATGATTTGGGCCCGGAAGATTTAAAGCGGATGAATTATACGATTACCTATCCTTGAGTTTTAAAACCGCAAACCAGGCCGTCATTCAGAAGCGTAGCAAAGAATCTCTCTTCATCACGCATGATGTTGCAAAAAGACCTGAACGTAGAAAGAAAGATTCCACGCTTCACTACGTTTCGCTCTGAATGACAGATGCGGGAGAGGTTTTTAAAATAAGAACTTTTTTTAACACAAAAGCCGATTCCTTTTTAAAAGAACCGGCTTAAAAAAACATCGCTCAAAAAAATCATATCCTCGGAGCAATCGGCGCTTTTGTAAACCTGCCCCATGCGATAAACACTGCAACACCGAAGAGGAACAGGTTGAAAATTACCGAACCAAATTCGCCACGCATGCCGTGATAGCCCATCGCAAGAAGCATAATTACCGCAATCCCTACAGCTGCAATTGGCGTGAGCACGGGCTTGATGCGTAAAAGCGCCGGCAGCAGTAGCCCGATGCCGCCAAGTACTTCCGAAAGGCCGATGAAGCGCACAAGGCCCGGCATATCCGCCGCCCATGCCACCGTCGCGGACAACACCTCAATCGGCTGTGTCAGCTTCATAAATCCCGCCATTAAAAACAAGCCGCTGAGGGCAATCTGTGCTATCCAAAGCGCGATATTTAGTGCTTTTGACGGTTGTGGCGTGTCCATTGCAATTGAGTTATTCATAATTTTTAAAAGTATTTTTACAAGAAATTAGTAGTTCATCACCTGGCTGTCAGGCAATGTTGAAATGTGTTTGATTTTGCCTTGGCGATAGTCGTTATACAGCCGCGCAATGTCGTCTTTCGTGTCGCCGATGAACGGGCCGTAGGAAACAATCTCGTCACCGTGCGGCTCCCCGGCGTACAGCGTTATGCGCGCGCCCGTTTCACCTGCTTTTAAAACCAGTTCGCTCTGAATATCGCCGGAAGTTTTGTCCAGCCAGCCAACCTGGCCGTTATTTAAAACCTGTTGTTCATCGCCAATCTCAACACTGCCGTTCGTAACGTAGAGAAAAGCATTGTATGACGCGGGAATATACTGAACCGTCGTCGCACCGGGCTGCAACTGAAAATCCGCAATTATCACCGGAGTATGATTTTGAACAGGAGACGTAACTCCCGCCAGAGAGCCGCTATACACCCTGATTTCTACACCATCCTGCGAAACTGTTGGAACACTTACTCCGGTCATATTTTGTACGCGGGGAGTTGCCCAGCGTTGTTCTTTCGGCAGGGCAAGCCAGAGTTGCAAAATCCGCACTTTTGCTTTGCCTTCGAGCGTTTCCGTATGAATTACACCGCTTCCTGCCGTCATCATCTGAAAATCACCTTTTTTAAAAACGTGCGATGCGTCACCCATTTTGCCGTCCAGTACTAGCGTTACCGTTTCAAAACCCGCGTGCGGATGCGGCCCGCCGACCGGCTCATCCGTCGTTTTGTCCAGCTCATCATCCATCAAAAGGATAAATGGATCGGAGTATGAATATGGAGTCTCAATCACGGCACGCGCTGTATGCTCAGACCCAAGAAATCCCTCGTGAGGCGGTGGGGTGTCAATTTTTACAATTTTTCTTTTCATTTGGCTCACTTTTTAAAAATTCGTATATAGTCGCTATTGATTTACATTACAAACTTATGTACATTTGCTATCTAAAATATAGTACTATACTTTTTGATAGCGCTATCCTTTACGATAGTAATGGAGGAAACAATGCAAATGCCTGTAGAACACGATAAAGTGGAATGTTCAAGAATGCTCCTGCCAGTGCGGGATGCGTTGGAAATCCTGAGTGGAAAGTGGAAGCTGCCGATTATTATTGCCCTGACGTTTGGCACACGCCGTTTTAAGCAAATTGCAACAGAAGTGCAGGGAATTACAGACAAAATGCTTTCAAAAGAGCTGAAGGAACTAGAAATGAACCAGCTTGTAAAACGCACTGTGATTGATACATTCCCGCCGACGGTCGAATATTCGATTACCGAACATGGGAGATCTTTGGAAAGAGTTATCGAAGAATTGCGGAATTGGGGAATGCAACACCGGAGGAGAATTATTGGGAAGTAGGATTTAAAATCAACGGTTGGTAGAATATATTCTTTAAAGTGTACTTTTAGTTTCTAAACGGATTATTACCGTATGTATCCTTAATTTTTAAAACTAATTTCTTAAAAATATGCTGCTTCAAATTTTCCTACTCTTTCTTGTAGGTACTTTATGCTATGCACAGCAGTCTGAGCAACCAACGCTCTGCCTTACTTTTGACGATGGTAGCGTTGACAATATGCCAGGGTATTCCTCTGAGCAGTGGAATAAAATGCTATTAGAGCGGCTTCACGAGGCGAAAGTGCAGGCAATCTTCTTTGTAAAGGGAAAAGCTGTTGATAATGAAAAAGGGCGAATGGTGCTTCAAACGTGGGATGAGGCAGGGCATTTAATTGCTAATCATACCTATTCACATTGGTTTTTCAACAGTAAAAATCTGACACTTCATGATTTTATCGTGGACGTTTTAAAAAATGATTCGCTCATAAAAGGATATTCTCATTATACGAAACTTTTCCGTTTTCCTTATTTAAAAGAGGGGAATACGACCGAAAAACGCGATGGATTTCGCAGGTTTTTAAAAGAACAAAATTACCGAAATGGCTATGTTACAATTGACGCATCCGACTGGTACGTGAATTCCCGCCTTTTAAATAAATTGAAAGCTGATTCCACAGCTGATATTACGCCATACCGCGACTATTACTTGCAGCATATTTATGACCGAGCTTTGTATTACAACGATTTAGCAAAAAAACTAACCG
>DASPKH010000077.1:0-12638 GCA_035628175.1 Patescibacteria group bacterium | reverse complement strand
AAACGCCTTCCTGCATCACTGTCGGGGTTGTCTCAGGGTGAACCATGTAAAAATTCGATGCAATGCCGGCACCCGACACCCTATAACCAACGAATGGGCCGCCGTCCGGTTGAACCCACTTTACCGGCTTCCCTGTTTCATTTTTCAGCGTGTAATTGAGATAAATATCATCCGTCGATTTAAAGGCATCCTGTTCCTGACCGTACTCTGTACTCGATGCCCAGAATCTCGTTGTCACCTCATACGTTTCCTTTGGCGGATCAGTAGGCCCATCACCGGGGAAAAATTCGCAGGAAGAAAGCGAAACTAATCCAATCAATAAGGCAAAAAATAAACTTTTCATTGTGTTTATAACCTGAAATTGTTAATAATTTTTTGTGATTTTTAAAAGACCTGTGCGCACGTGTCCTTGTAATTCAAAGGAAGTAACACAGGCTTAAAAAAACAGTTACACAATTTTCTTGAGTAACAACAAAATTTAACAATTTCATTTTAAAATCTCACCTGCCTCTATACTCCAGAAAAGCAGGTCAATTTCATCCACAGGAATTCCAACTTCATCTGCAAACTTTTTAAAAGCTTCCTCCACAACCAGGTATTGCTTAGTGCTGCCAATGAGCGGAAGTTCTGTAAAGACTCCACATTTTACCAGATGCTTTAAAATATGCCTATCGAGAATTCCCATATTATCAAAACCAATATTCCGCATAAAATGCGAAGCTTCCTTCATACCAAAACCGCGGATATTTTTAAAAAGCCACATGCGCTTCTCGTCATCCGGAGCAGGACTTTTGAGAATTTTTAGAACTTCAGGATAAATGTCGCGGGCTTTTAAAAGCGACATAGCTTTGTTATTGTGAAAGCGGATGTAGTGTTCAGGCTGGCGCAGAATATCGGCTGGATTTGGGACATTTTCCGGAGTATTAAAAAAATCGCGTTCTTCAAGGATTTTCTGCACTTTATAAGCATTTCGGGCTTTAGACTGCGGTGTGCAGATGCAGTAACACAGCTCGTAAAAATATGCCCATTCCGGCACGTTTTTAAAATCTAGCAAACGTTGCTGAATTGCATCGCGCCTCACGAGGTATTCTTCAAAAAGTTCGTTTGGAAAATTATACGAATGACCCATTTTCTACGATGGCACCAGAGGGTTTAAAAGCAGGAAGTTCGACAATAAAAGTAGCTCCATGACCTGGCCTGGATTCACAGGAAATAGAGCCGTCCATTGCTTCCACGATTTTTTTGGCAATTGAAAGTCCAAGGCCGGTAGAAGATTCGCCGCCGGTCGGCTTAGCGCTTAGGCGAGAGTATTTTTTAAAAAGGTGCTGCCGGTCGCTCTGACTAATACCCGGGCCTTCGTCCTGCACTTCGATCCGGATGCGATGCTCCACGCCATTCACAGTAATGTATGATTCATCCTGTACACGAACCCGGACAGTCGTATCAGCCGGGGAATATTTTACTGCATTTGAAAGCACGTTTTCGAGCACTTCATACATGGCATTCTGGTCTGCGTAGGCGCGAACATTTCGCGTGAAATCCTCAACAGAAATTGCTATTCGCTTGGCTTCAGCGCGGGCAGAATACTCTTTGGCAAGTGTATCAAGAAGTGCTGCAACATCAACATTTTCCATCTTTAAAAAGAGCTGGCCATTCTCAATTGCATTTGCATCGAGAATATTGGAAACGATAGTATTCATGCGCGCAGCTGTCGTCTGGATAGAATTGAGCTTTGCATCAATTTCCTCGTCAGCCAGTTTTGAACGGTAGAGTCTTAAAAAGTCGGTGGTGAGAATAATAGAAGCAAGTGGATTTTTTAAGTCATGTGCGGCAATACCCAGGAATTCATTTTTTTCGCGGTTGAGCAGTTCAAGGTTCTGATTGGTTTCGCTCAGGTGCCTGTTGAGCGCGGCAGCTTCCTCGTTTGCGTCAGAGAGCTCTTCATTCAGGCGGGCAAGCTCCTCATTTTTCAGGCGAAGTGTGGCCGATTCACGGAGCGCGCGTGCAGTTTCTAGAGATCGGGCAGATTTAGCGAGTTGCTCACCCTGTATCATCATATTCAAAGTATCATAGCGCTCAAGATGCTCAAATGCCTTTTTAAAGTTTTCCTTCTTTTTAAAAATCCGCGCAAGTATCTGGTGTGCATCAGCTTCAATTTTCTGGGCTTTAATTGCTACGCCGATTTCCAAAGCATCATTAGCATAGTGTTCAGCATCATCCAGCTTTTGAATATTAGAGAAAAGTTTGGCCGTCGCGAGAGAAAGCTGGCCGCGCCCCCATTTCCACGACTGAAGTGAAATCCCGTTTTCGCCCGTGAAGAGCGACATGTACAGTTTCAGCGCCTCATCCGGATTTCCCATTTTTTCATAAATGCGTCCCATGAAAAAATGCGAAGAAGCCACTCCACGTACATCACTGCTTTCACGGCGTATTTTCAGGGCTTCCTGCTCGTATTGGAGCGCTTTTTCAAAATTGCCGAGAGCTGTATAAATCCGACCCATTCCGTTCAACGCAGAGGCTTTTTGGATAAGATCCTGGGCAGATTCGGAAAATTCGAGCGCTTCAGAAAAATACTTTATAGCATGAGAATTATCCTTTATCATCGCATACACGCTGCCTATACTGGTTAGTATGCGCGCTTTTGCACGCCTGTCGCCGAGCTTCTCGCTAATGTGCAGAGCCTGCGTAAAATAATCCAGAGATGAACCTGTTTCGCCCATGCTGTTGAAAACAATGCCAGTCCATACGAGTGCGCTTGCGTGTCCGGACTCATCACCAAGCTTCTTAAAGGTTTCTGCCGCTTCAAAAAGATTGCGCAGCGCTTTATCATATTCCACAGCGTAAAAAGCGCAAAAACCGCGATTGCGTTTCGCGTAGGCAAGCCCTTTTTCGTAGTGCAGCTCTTCTGAAATAGTGAAAGCTTCCTCTGTCAGCGCTATCGAGCGTTCCTCGTTAATGCTTCGAAGTTCATGTGCAAGTTCATTGATGATATCGACTCGCTCGGCCCGTGTAGCAGCGCGCCGTAGCTGTTCTTCAAGATCCAAGATGAAATGGTTCATGCAGCTATGGTTTCCTGCACCAAAGGTAATTCAACAATAAACGCAGCTCCCTGTCCGAGTTCGCTTTCACAGTAGATGTGGCAGTTCATGGCTTCTGTTAATTTTTTTACTATATACAACCCTAAACCTGTCGAGTGCTCGCCACCGGTTGCTTCGGGTGTCAGGCGAGCAAATTTTTTAAAGAGCCGGCTTTTATCGTCGTCGGTCAACCCTGGTCCTTCGTCACGAATGATTACCTGAACTTTTTGGTAATCATTCCTGGCACTGATGGTAACTGTCCGTCCATGAGGCGAATACTTTATAGCATTGGAGATGAGATTGTCCAATATCTGCATCAGTGCCTTCGTATCAGCCGAAACGAACGTATTTTCTTTAATTTCCAAATCAGATATCAATGTAATATTTTTTTTCTCAGCTACGCGTTCGTACTGTTTAATAAAACGGTTAATTACCAACCAGATATGGCACTCCTCAAGATTCATGCCCAATAATCCTGATTCAATCTTATTAGCCTGGAGAAGGTCTTCTATCAGTTCAAACATGCGATTGACGCTATATTCTATATCTTCTCCCGCCTCCATTATTTCACTATTCTGGGGGTACCTTTCCTTTAAAAACCTTGCAAGCATCCGAATACCCGATAAAGGATTCTTTAAATCATGGACAATAATACTGAGCAGGTCATTTTTCTCAGTATCTGACTTGCGAAGCTGGTCATTTAGCACTTCCACTTCCTGCAACAGCTTATTCAACTGTGCATTTTGTCTTTTAAAAAACTCCTTTTCACGCTCAGCCTTCTCTACCATAAATTTGGCGTGAAGTTCTGAGGAAAGCTTCTGCTTTTCAGCATTTTGTGCTTCGGTTTTTACTCTGGTAAATTCTTTAAAATGGTCTAATGCGTTTTTAAAATCCCCTTTTTTTTCGAAAATTGAACCGAGAAGTTCATGAGCTTCGTATTCCTGGCGGTAAAGTTTTAAATTCTGTGAAATATCAAGTGCCTCACGCGCTGCAGCAAGAGCATCTTCCAATTGCCCCTTAGCCAGAAATGCTTCACACATGCAAAGCAGAATAATTGCTCTACGGCGCTTATCTGCCTCGACAGAAATTGTCAGTGCACAGGTAAAATGCTCCAGGGCCTCCTCAATTTTCCCTTCACTTCGGCTGAGTTCGCCAAGCTTCATCAGATCACGTGAATGACTGAATCTATCGTGAATAGATTGGTGCAATTCTATCGCCCGCTCTAAAAGCTCACGTGCCTTTACAACCTCCCCTTTTTTGGAATATGCCATACCAAGGCTACCAATAGCAGCTGCACAGCCGCGCACCGAATGCTTTAATTCTGCATATTCTAATGCTTTCTGATAATAATAAATAGTCTTTTCAAAATCACCAATGTCCATGTAAAGGTTACCGACATTGATATAAACAATATCACTGGGCGGGTTATCCGGGTTATTTTCGCGAATCACCAGGCATCGGGTGATAAACTCCATGGCCTTTGGGAAATCAGCCATTTGCTTATACGTGGTACTGAGATTATTACAAATCTTAGCGATATTTTTCTTGTCGTCAAGCTCCTCTGAGATTTCAAGGCTCTGGGTCATCACTTCAATCGCCAGGTCAAACCGTCCCATTACCCCGTAAAGAGACCCGATATTATCCAGCAACGCCGCCTCATTCCTGCGATCACCTAGCCCCTGAAAAATCTCGAGCGACCGCTGAAACGCTTCGAGGCTTTCATTTACATTGGGAATTACAATCTGTGCCACACCAACTAGTTTCAGGCTGTGGGCTATAAGGCTATTATCCTGTAGTGATTCAGCATGCTGCAAAGCATTGTGCGCATACTCCAGTGCCTGCGTGGGATTTTCAGCATAAATTCTCCCCGCAAGCGCAATATATACCTCAGCCTGCTCACGCGGATCGTCAAGTGTTTTTAATCTTTCGAGGAGTATTCCGGAAGAATCGTTCATGGCAATGTATAGTGGTGATTGTGCCTGCTAATATACAACAGAGTGACATTGTATTCAATTATTTCTTGAAAAATAATTCTCTAGCCGCTTGCTTTTTCAAGCAATTGTAAAAACGACGAATATTGTCTGTCCGTGCCCATGCTCATTCCAATCTCGCACGTCACATTACTGGAGCAGAAGGCCTCAAAATCTTTTAAAATCACTTCGTCTGACTCGGGTTTCGTCGCAGAATACACAAGCTCAGGATGAATCAGCCCACGGTCGCCCGCCATTCCGCAGCAACCCCACGCCTGCGGAATTTCCACACGTTCGCCGCACTGCTCCAACGTTTTTAAAAACATCTCACTCAGCCCCATTTTCACCAGTGAACACGGCGGATGCAGCGCAATGCTTTTAAAAACTTTTTTAAAACGCAATCGTGGCAACAAGTTTTTAAAAGCAAATTCCACAAAATCCATGATTTTCAAAGCATCGTACTTTTGCTGATTTTCACTTTTTAAAACGTCACGACATGTTTTGAAAGAATATGTACACGAGCTGGCATCAATCACCACAGGCAATGCTCCTTCACGGGAGGCATTCCACAATAGCTCAATCGCCCTATTCGCACTCACGGCAAATGCCTCACGAAAACCCTTCGACTCAAACGGCTGCCCGCAGCACACATTTTTAAAACCGTCAGCAATGTGCATTTCCATGTCCGCACGCTGAGCCAATGACAACATCAGCTCCGGAATGCTATTACCTGCAGAATCCTTGGGCTGCCCGAACATCCGCACGACGCACGTTGGAAAATACACAAATTCTTTTAAAAACTTTTCCTGTAAGACCTCATCCGCATTATCACTTTTTACAAGGATCTCCTTTCCACGCATCTGCGAAAATGTTTCATTGGCAGTGACTTCTGAGTGTTCTGTTTCGTCATTCCGTCTTGTTCGGACTCTTCCATTATCAGCGCTAGTTGTTTTTAAAGTATTACCTTTTAAAACCTCTTCAAAATCCACCGGCCCCGACATCCACCGGTTCCATTCCGGTGAATCTTTAAAAACACTTTTAAAAACCTTTGATAAAGCAATTACACCTCCAGAACCAATCATCTTCTCCACAAAATTACCCGCTCTCAATCCCGCTTCTGCAAGACCTTCCGCTGTTTTAAAACTTTCCGCAACTCGAACCGCGTTCTTTTCAGCAAAATTTGAATGCTCATTCGAGCGCATTTTTTTGATCAGTTCACCGGTATTAATGCCAACCGGGCACGCTGTTGCACACATGCCGTCGGCTGCGCAGGTGTCCATGCCGTCGTACTGGTATTGCTCACGTAATTCTTTTAAAAACGCGTCATCATTTGTCCGCATCATCTCGCGGCGTAGCACGATTCGCTGGCGTGGCGTCGTTGTGATATTCCGGCTCGGGCAGTGCGGTTCGCAAAAACCACACTCAATGCACTTGTCCACCTCCGCTTCCACCACCGGAAAACTTTTCAAATCCGTCACATGCGCACGCGGATCGTCATTAATAATTACACCCGGATTTAAAAGATTCTGCGGGTCAAATGCAGCCTTAATACGCCGCATAATCGCATACAGCTCACTTCCCCACTCATTTTCTACAAAGGGCGCCATGTTACGGCCTGTGCCGTGTTCTGCTTTAAGCGACCCATTCAGGCGTACAACTATTTCGGCCAAATCCGCCATAAAGTGTTCATATTGAGCGATTTTTTCGGGTGTTTCAAATGACTGGGTAATGACGAAATGCAAATTACCGTCCTTCGCATGCCCGAAAATTATAGCATTCGGATAATCATGCTTTTTAAAAAGCCGGCGTAATTCTTCAACGGCTTCAGCAAGCACCGTAACAGGAAAAGCAACATCCTCGATTATTACTGTCGTTTTTTTTGCACGAACAGCTCCAACACTTGTCAAAAGCCCTTTTCGTACCGTCCACAGTTTTGCCTGCTCTTTGTAATCAGTTGTAAATTCTGGCGATTCTAATAAATCACAACTTTTAAAAGCATTCGCTGCCCTTCTTTTTAAAATGTCTAATTCCGCATCATTGTCGCACTGATATTCCACGAGAATCGCCGCGGCTTTTTCGGGCAAAGTTCTTACAATTTCGGGAATTCCAGGCTGCAATTCCACACTTTTTAAAGAAGCCCGATCAAGTAGTTCCAACGCTTCAGCGCCGGAATCTTTTAAAAGGCCAATTGCCGCACACGCCGCATGAACGCTCCTGAAAAATAGCAGACCAGTATATTTCACCGGCAGATCAGGAATCGTTTGTAAAACAGCCTCAGCGATAAAACCAAGCGTGCCTTCCGAACCGATGAGCAGGTGCGCGAGAATCTCCGCCGGATTTTCAAAATCGAGGAATGAATTGAGCGAATAGCCAAGCGTATTTTTGATGGAATATTTCGTGCGGATTTTTTCGTGCAGCTCAGGTTTTAAAAGAATTTCCTCGCGGATTTTTAAAAGCTCATTGTAAATCTGGGGCGCGCTCCTTTTTAAAACTTCATTAGCATCATTTCCCGCCGTGTCAATCACCGCTCCATTCGGCAAAACAGCTTTTAAAGAAACAAGCGTGTGATAGGAATTGAGCGCCACACCACAGCACATCCCACTGGCATTATTGGCGAGGATACCGCCAATCATGCATGTGTTGATGGACGCCGGGTCTGGGCCGATTTTTCGCTTAAAAGGTTTTAAAAACGCATTTGCCTTGGCTCCTATGATGCCAGGTTGTAATAGGACTTTTATGCCGTTTTCAATTGCTTCAATCTTTTTAAAATGCTTTGAAATATCAACGAGAATTCCGTCAGTGATGGCCTGCCCTGAGAGCGATGTTCCTGCTGCGCGAAAAGTCAGCGGGATTTTTTGTTCATGGCTCCAGGCGAAAAGTTTTTGGATTTCCTCGATCGAATTTGGCTGCACAACGGCCTGCGGAATCAGACGGTAAAAACTCGCATCGCTGGCGAAAGCAATGCGGTCAAGCGCACGTGATTTTACGCGTTCTTTTGGGAAAATTTCAAACAGAGATTTTATCATTTAAAACTCATCCTTTGCACTTTTTATCTCCTCGTCCAGATCCTCATCTTCCTCATCAAAATCCTCCTCCGGCTCGCCTTCCTCCTGCTTTTTAAAATACTCCCGAATTGCCGCAACAGCCTTTTTTCCAGCATGTTTAAGCAGCTCTTCATCTGGCGTATTTTTAATGTCCTCCACCGAACCAAACTCGATAAGCAGCTTTTGCGCAGTTTTTTCACCAACGCCGGGCACTTCGGTGAGTTCGGTGTGGAATGTGCGTTTATCGCGCAAAAGGCGGTGATACGTGATGGCAAATCTGTGCGCTTCATCACGGACGCGCTGCAGAAGTTTTAAAGAACTTGATGTTTTCGGCAGCAAAAGCGAATCGCTCATGCCGGGGAAAAATACTTCTTCAAGGCGCTTTGCTAGGCCGATGACAACAATTTTATCTGCCAGCCCGAGTTCGCGTAAAATCTCCATTGCATGTGAAAGCTGTCCTTTTCCGCCGTCAATAATGATGAGGTCAGGCAACTTTTCATTATCCTGAATCAGCCGTGAATACCGGCGCCGCACCACTTCCTGCATTGCCGCAAAATCGTCATTTCCTTCGATAGTCCGCAGTTTAAATTTGCGATAATCGGATTTGCGCGGCTTGCCATCTTCAAAAACCACGAGCGACGATACATATTCGGTGCCCTGAAGATGCGAGTTGTCGAAACACTCAATGCGCAGGGGCGGCTTCGACAGGCGCAGGTCGCGTTGCAGCGAGAGAACCGGGCGCGAAATAATCGTGTCGCGCTGGGCATTGCGAATGTGCAATTCCTGTAACTGAAAAAGCGCATTAGCCGCCGCCATCGAAACAAGTTTTTTCTTCTCGCCGATTTTTGGAACAGAGATGTAGACCGCACCGCCACGCTTATTTTTTAAAAAGTCGAGCAGAAAATCCGGCGATTCAATTTCGTGCGAAAGGAAAATTTCCTCTGGAACAAAGTCCGTTTCAAGATACCAGCGTTCCAGTGTTTTTGAAAGAATTTCGCTCTCGGTTTCTTCTGCGGAATTCATCAGGTAAAAATGCTTTTTGCCAATGAGCTTTCCTTCACGAATGGAAAAGACCACCGTTGCCGCGTCCTTGTCCACGCGCGCCAAGGCAAAAATATCGCGGTCAACAAGCTCCGTCGTAAGAACTTTCTGCTTTGAATTATATTCTTTAAGCAGTTCCAAACGATTCCGAACGCCAGCTGCCTGCTCAAATTTCATTTCCTCAGCAAGCCGACCCATCTGCTCAATCATTGCGCGCTCAACGTCATTCGTACGGCCATTTAAAAACTGCATCGCCTGACGGATATATTCGTTGTAATGTTCGCGCGGCACAAGCCCCTCGCACGGGCCTTCGCACTTGCCGATATGGAAATCAAGGCACACCCGAAATTTATGCTTGGCAATCGTTTCGGCGTTGATGTCGTAATCGCAGCTGCGAATCGGGAAAATCGAGCGAATCGTCTTCATCACGTAGCGGATGTGCTTGCCCTCGGCGTATGGCCCGAAATATTTGCTGCCGTCACGAATCACACGCCGCGTCGGGAAAATCCGCGGGAACGGCTCGTTGGTCACGCGCACGTACGGATACGTCTTGTCATCTTTTAAAAGCACGTTGTAGCGCGGCTTATTTTCTTTGATGAGATTATTTTCAAGAATGAGTGCCTCAGCTTCCGTGTCCACAACGATAACGTCCACATCAGCAATTTTCCGCACGAGCGCTTTTGTCTTTGCGTCTACGGGGCGGCCTTGCTGAAAGTACGATCGCACGCGGCTTTTTAAAGATTTCGCCTTGCCGACATAAATAATTTTGCCTTCATCATTTTTAAACTGGTACACGCCGGGTTTTCCGGGCAGCGACGCAAGTTTTTCCTGGAGCGACAGTGAGAGTTTTTGCTGCTCAAGGTCGTATTTATGGCGTTCCTCTGCTGAATTATCTATATTTTCGGATTGATTATCCATTTTTAAAAGAATTACAAATTACCAAGCTGTGGTTTTAAAAGAATTTCCTCGATCATAGCGCGGTCGCTCAACCGTAAAGCATTGACGATAGCCTGCGCGATATCTTCTGGTTGCATCATACGGTGTCCGGCCTGAGCGCGCATATCGTCGCCCCAGATATCTGTTTCCGTCGCGCCAACGAGCATGTCAATTATTTTCACACCAAATTCCCGCACATCTTCCCGCATTGAACGGCTTAAAGCGAGCGCTCCTGCTTTCGACGCGCCATACGCCGAACAGTTTTTAAAAGAATTGACAGCAGCAACGGAATTAATATTGACAATCACGCCATTTTTCTGCTCAATCATCTTTGGAATAACAGCTTTAGAGCAAAGAAACGTGCCGCGTAGATTGACGGCTATCATTGCATCAAATTCTTCTGTCGTTATTTCCCAGATTGGTTTAAAAGTAGCAGTTCCCGCGTTATTGATGAGAATATCAACATTTTTAAAACGGGAATAAATTTCATCACGTGCTTTTACAACCTCCACTTCATTCTGCACATCGCATTGAATAAAGTGAGAGTTTTTGAAAAGGAATTCTGACTGGTGTTTCAAAAGGGATTTTTCCGAACGTGAGCTGAGGATAACTGTTGCGCCGAGATTGTCGAATTCACGCGCGAGAGCAGCACCGATACCGCGGCTTGCACCTGTGATCCAGATGGATTTATTTTTAAAAGAAAATTCATTCATTATTTTATAAATAAAAGCTTTTATGAATAGAAAATTGCTACAAAAATGGCTTTTTAAACCTTTAAAACCAATGCAGGAAATTATTTTGATTCAACTAAAATTATTAGTATCTTTGGAGCTTTATTTTTAAAAGCAAATAATTTTTTACCGGAGAGATACGATGTTTGGATTTCTTGTGTTTTTCATCTGCCTTTTGGGCTTACTTTTGATATTAGCAGTTATGATCCAGCCTGGTAAAGGTGGTATGGGCAGTGGTTTCGGAGGCGCAGGCGGAGAACTGACAAATATGTTTGGCACACGCCGTACCGCGGATTTCCTTGTAAAATCTACTATTGGACTTGCTATTACAATCTTTCTCCTTACGCTTGCCACGAACAAATTCCTGCTCCCGCATGGCGAGAATGAGCGCACCCCTGTTACAACAGGCGTGCAAGTACCGATGCCTTCAGCTGTCCCTCTGCCATCGCAGCAGCCGACCCCTTCTCCTACACAGCAAAATCAGCCACAAACACAGGCACCAGCTCAAACTCCTACGACAACGCCATAATTCATACGATAGTTGTATAGTTTAGTCCTGAAGGGAATTCCCTTCAGGACTTTTTTCGTTAGTGAAATTAGTATATGGTAGGGAATGCCTATTTCCTTGGCCAGGGGTACGGTCAATTGTTAAATACTACCGCTTACTTCTTTTTTTACAAAAAAATCACCAGTTTTTTTTAAATTCGGGAACATTCTAGCTTTTAAAGTTTTATAATAGATTGCAAGACAGTAAAATTAATACTTTTTATACATTTTCAAAGGTTTTCGTATGAAACGACTACGTACATTTCTCGCAATGGTGTTGGTGCTTGTGGCTCATACTGCTTATGCGGCAGACTTTACACAGGTAGCAGGCCTTAATGGCGGTATGGTAACCTCAATCGGTACGACAACTACCGGAACTATCATTGCCGGAACCAGTGCCGCAGGTGCATTCCGCTCTACTGATAATGGTCAGACCTGGACAAAGATCACTGATGGAATTTCAGCGTCTGAGATTTTATCGGTTGGTATTTCCGCTGGAGGGAACATTCTCCTTGGCACCAAAACAAATGGTTTGTTCCGTTCAGATAATAACGGCGCTAATTTCGCTCCTGTTGGGGATATTTCAACAGGTGCAATCACTGCTATTCGTACCTCTGCAAACGCTGTATATGTAGGTACAGAAAATGGGATTTACAAATCTACAGATAATGGTGCGGCTTTCATACAAATGAGTGGTTTGCCAAGCGGCTCGGCAGTAACGGCTATTGCTGTAGATAACAGCAATAATGTCTTGGTGGGCAATAATGCAGGAAAACTTTTTCTTTCTACAGTAGCTACTCCAAATGGTTTTGTTGAGTTTCCATTTCAGGTTACCCAGGGCGAGAACTTTTCAGTTCGTGCCCTAGCTCAGGATGCTCAGGGAAATTTATATGCATCATTTGAAAATAATGGCGTTTATAAACTAACAAGTGGTGGATTTGTTTGGGATCCAATCTCGTTAGGATCATCAGTTGTTACTGCAACTTCCATAGCTTCTACCGCTGATGGTAGAATGTATATTACGGTTGATGGAAATGGTATCTACCGCTCGGATACCAATGGTGACAATTTTGAGCAATTCAATTTGGGACTAACTGATGTAAATGTTGTTTCAATGGCAACGGCAACGGGCTCACAGCTTCTTGTTGGTACTAAAACTGATGGTATTTTTCGTACAAACGCCGAAGGTACCGGATTTACACGTGTAGGAGTTCCTGCTCTGACAGTCACCCGCATTGCTACCTTACCGGGAACCAGGGTAATTTATGCCGGAACAGCATCAAGCGGTATCTA
>DASPKH010000076.1:0-3356 GCA_035628175.1 Patescibacteria group bacterium | reverse complement strand
CGAAACTGGCTGAACTGCAGATTAGCGTTGCTATGAAAGTTGGCGAGGAAGGCCGCCTCTTCGGAACGGTTACTCCGCAAATGATTGGCCAGGAACTCGAGATGCGTGGGTTTGACATTGACCGCCGTGCTATCACAATTGATGAGCCTATCAAAACTCTCGGTGTGTTTGACGTACATGTAAAACTCCACCCTGAAGTAAATGCTCCTTTAAAAGTATGGGTTATCAGCGCCGAATAAGCGTTGTAGACCGGCTTTTTATAAAAGAAAAACCTTGTTCAGAAATTCTGAACAAGGTTTTTCTTTTTTCTACAGTCATTATTACACTGTGTTCCTTTATGTATAGTTTTAAAGGCAAAAGATAAATCTTTCGGCATTAGTATGCCTTGCAAACGGTCAGCTTCCCCGTAAAATATCTGGCAGCGTAATAGCAACGATTCCATGAGTTTTCTCCATCTGTCCAAGGATAGTACTCCACCGGATATACTCACTTCTATCCAGATCAGCCTCAGCAGCCAGCTCGCCAATAATTTTTTTCGCCGCATGAAGTGCTGTCATAATTTCTTTCGGATGTTCCCGAAAACGCTCTTCGTATTGGTGTTTATTCAATGTGGTGATTTTTATAAGTATATGCGAACTAAAGGGTTGTACTTGGAAATCTGGCTGCGAATATAAGGTATTAATTACAGTTATACAAATGATAGATGTATTTTTAAAGAAAATACTGATCCAGCAGGATTTTAGAACGTATAAAGAAAAATGCATTCATTGCCAGTTTTTAAAAAATCGCTAATTTTGCGGCTTCAAACCTGAAAAAGAAAAAACTAATCATATTATTCACAAAAGTACCTTTTAAATAAAGCTGCTTTTAAAAACGACAGGAGAACGCATGAAAACTGAAGTAGTGATGCCCAAAATGGGCGAATCTATCCAGGAAGGAAAAATTCTTCGCTGGCTCAAAAAAGAGGGCGACAGAATAGAACGAGATGAAACTTTGCTTGAAATTTCCACAGATAAAGTAGATACAGAAGTACCATCACCTACAGCCGGGATCGTTTTAAAGATTATGGCCCAGGAAAATGATACAATCGAAGTCGGAAATATCATTGCTATCGTTGGTGATGAATCTGAAGCAGGTAACATTGGGGCGGCACCAATCGCCTCTGCACCGGCCCCGGCCCAGCAGGAAGCTCCCGCGCCCGTGGCAGCATCAGCTCCGGCACCTGCGCCCGTACAACAGGAAACTGCCCCAGCACCTGTTCAGCAGGAACCTACTTCACAGGCATCAGCTCCGGCAGCTGGCGGCGCACTTACAGAAGTAGTAATGCCGAAAATGGGCGAATCTATCCAGGAAGGAAAAATTCTTCGCTGGCTGAAAGCCGTAGGAGATAAGATTGAACGTGATGAAACACTTCTTGAAATTTCCACCGACAAAGTCGATACGGAAGTTCCTTCACCGGTAGCCGGGACAATCGCAGAACTGCTTGGCGCGGAGAATGACGTGATCGAAGTAGGTAAGGTAATTGCAAGGATCTCTACCGGCGCCGCCACATCGGCCCCTACACCGCAGCCTTCAGCTCCTGCTCCCCAGGCAGCACCGGCCCCTCAACCAGCTGCTCCTACACCACAGCCCGCAGCCGCAACTAACGGCTACGCAAACGGCCATGCAGCACCAGCTCCTCAACCGGTTCCTGCAGGCGGTGGTACAAAAGATATTCCACGCTCAAGCGGAAAACGCTTTTACTCCCCTCTGGTGCGCACGATGGCAGAGGCTGAGGGTGTGACGCTTGAAGAGCTTGAAAATGTACAGGGCTCGGGCATTGAAGGTCGCGTAACAAAAGATGATTTTAAAAACTATCTGCAAAACCGCGGTTCACGTCCGGCAGCTCCTGCTCCACAGCCCGTAGCAGCGCCACAACTAGCTCCCCAACCGGCACAGCAGCAGTCGACTCCACGTCCTGCCGCAACTCCGGCTTCAGGCGCGCCTTCCAAAAACTGGGGGGATGCAGTGGAAATCATTCCAATGGACCGCGTTCGTCAGCTGATTTCGGCACACATGGTCATGTCGAAAACAACTTCTCCGCATGTTACAAGTGTCGCTGAAGCTGATGTTACTGCAATCGTGAAACTGCGTGAAAAGAAAAAGGCAGAATTCGAGAAACGCGAAGGCTTTAAACTTACATTTACGCCATTTTTTGCAAAAGCTGCTGTGGACGGTTTAAAAGCTTTCCCAATGGTGAATGTAAGCGTAGACGGTACGAACATCATCCGCCACAAACGCATTAACCTCAGCTTTGCTACAGCGCTTGATGATGGTAACCTCATCGTGCCTGTGATCAAAAATGCGGCTGACCTGAATGTAACTGGCCTTGGTCGCGCGGTGAGTGACCTTTCTACACGTGCCCGTTCTAAAAAGCTTTCTCCGGATGACATCCAGGGTGGCACATTTACGATTACGAACGTTGGTTCTTTCGGCAGCTTATTTGGCACACCGGTTATCAACCAACCGCAGACAGGTATCATGGGCATCGGCGCCATCCAGAAACGCCCTGTCGTCCGTGAGATTGGCGGTGAAGACGTGATCGTAGTTCGCCATATGGTGTACCTGTCTATTACATACGATCACAGGGTAATTGATGGGGCACTTGCTACTCAGTGCCTTGCAGCTATCTGCAAGTCGCTTGAAAATATGAACGAGTCGAATGTAGGTTTTTAACTAATGATCGATAAACTCTAAGGACAATTTCCAGATTGATTTTTAAAAAGCGGTCCTGCTGAAAAGCAGAATCGCTTTTTACTTTTTTAAGAGTAGAACTTGGTAGATGTGAAAGTTACCTGACACTTGATCATAAAGTGTAAAATAACTTACACACTATTTACTGTAAGCAGTTCTATTCAAAAAGGAGAATGTGAGAGTATTACCTTTTAAAATAAGGATTTATAAACATTGCCCTTGTGGCAACACGATAAATTAAAAGATGGCACAAATGATGATATAGTAAAATTAAATGTAATTGCATGCAATGCAGGTTTTACTAATTTAAAAATAATATGCCATTATTATCTGTAAACTTCAAAAGGTGAAAAATGAAAACTAAGTACAGTTTACTTATTGTGTTTTGCTTTTCATTATCGGGTGTTAGTAAGGCACAAGATCTTTCAGTACGATGGGAACGTACCGGAGGTATTGTTGCTTCGGATTTATCATTTTCACCGGATAGTACTGAAATAGCCATAAGCGGACCGGACGATCTTGAAATTAGAAGTGCAAAAACAGGTAATCTGGTCAGGAAGATACCGTTTTCAGGCATAATATATTCATCGTCATGGTCTCCGAATGGCGACACTATTGTAGTA
>DASPKH010000075.1:0-3721 GCA_035628175.1 Patescibacteria group bacterium | reverse complement strand
AGCTCCAAGCTACCGCGCCACAGCTTGCCTTTCCCATCTATCCGGTAAAAATCGTCGCGTTCAGCATCCATAACTTTTTAAAAAGAAAATATTGGCAGTTGTTTTTTAAAACGCTAATTTACTGCAAACTTTTAGAACTTACTACTCATTACGTTTCACGCATTACGAATTATGGCACGCACTCCTTCAAACATGTTGCCACTCGGCACAATGGCTCCCGACTTCACACTTCCTAACGTTGTATCCGGCACGAATATAACTTTAAAAGAAATTGCCTCAGAAAAGGCTACAGTTGTCATGTTTATTTGCAATCACTGTCCGTACGTAATTCATGTCCTCGACGGGATTCTACACCTTGCCAACGATTATATTCCGGCGGGAATTTCCTTTGTAGCAATTTCCTCCAATGATGTTGAAAATTACCCCCAGGATTCTCCCGAAAAAATGAAGGAATTAGCTATACAAAACAGTTTTCCTTTTCCTTATCTTTATGATGAATCCCAAGCAGTAGCACGCGCCTACGACGCCGCCTGTACTCCCGATTTTTATGTCTTTGATAATACCTTGCAGCTCGTCTATCGTGGCCAGATGGACGGAGCGCGCCCTTCGAATGAGATTCCGGTAACAGGCGAAGACCTGCGGAAAGCGCTCGATGCGGTTTTAAGAGGTGAGGAAGTATTTAGTGAACAGCGGCCGAGCCTGGGTTGTAATATTAAGTGGAAGAATTAATTATTTATTGAGAATACTATGATGAAATTTCATATTTTTTTTAGTTTACTTTTCTGTATTGCAACATTGCCAGCAAGCAGTCAAAAATATGCAGCATTTGATAAAAAAAGTGTAGAAGTCCAATCGAATGATACACTGCAAATATTTATTACAGTTTTTCCAAACCAACTTATATCTGATGTGCAATTGAGTGTAAACTCACAAACTCTTGATATTTCATTATTAAATCTTGATAGCCCAATAGCAAAACCACCCTTACCTACTAAAAAGCTTCTGACTTATGTCGTTTCTCCCCTTGAATCCGGTATACACACTATTAAGTTAAAAGCGACTTATGCAAATTCATTTACTTACGATACCTTATTTGTACATATCAATAAAACTGATTCCGTTTGGTCGCGAATTAAAGAGCTTGGGATCAACTCGAAGTTATTTAGTTCACGAGCAAATACAATTTATGCTGTAACCCCAGAATTTATAAATACTTATCATGATGGTGCAATTAAAAATATTCGAACCTCTGCAAATTATCCAAATTATATTCGTCCTTTGGCATTCGATTCAGCCGATAATATTTGGTCCTTTAGCCCTGCCTTTTTAGAAAATTATAATGGCAAAGACTGGCGGCTTATCCCACATCAGATATCGGCACCAGTAAAGGAAATGCTGGTTGATAAAAATGAAACTGTATGGCTTTTAACAGAATATACTTCTCCTGTTGTTAATCATAGGTTATATTCTTTTAAAAAAGATGCTATTATCAGACATGATTCTATCCGTTATTATTTTCCGGAACAAACCGGACAGTTTGATCGAATGTCTCTATACGACATTACTCTTGATAGAGAAAAGAATTTATACCTGCTGGCAGCAAAACATGATGCTGCACAACTTGTACTTTTAAAATCTGAAGGAAATAAATGGAAAAACATTGATTTTCCTAAACCTTGGTTAAGAATTAATGTAGAACGCTGGAAAGAAAGTTTATATATTACATCTGATAGGTCTAAGTCCTTGGCTATCTGGTATGAAGCTGTTGATTCATCACTTCAATATATCAATGGTTTTTTGAAATATGAAGATTCAAAATGGAATAACTACCCCTCAACAACTGATTTTAGAATAAAGAAACATTCGGAAATTCTTAGTGATTCAAAAGGGAATATCTGGTTTATAAGTGATAATCCTCAGAAATTAATATGTTTTAATGGAACGGATTACCTTGAAATATCAGAATTTAACTCTCCTTTATTAAAGAATACACCAACTTCATTTACCATTGACACAAATGACAACTTATGGCTCGTATGTGACTCCATCATAATTATGTACAACCCAAATGGCCTGCGGGGAATAAAGACTAGTATCAATAATTATCCTGTTGAGGAAAAACATACATATTCAACAATGTCCTTACTTTCGTACCCAAACCCAGCATCGCATTATGTTAAAATCAATTATTTTCTCAGTAATGAAAGTAAAGTTTCGCTAACCATCTACAATTCTCTCGGAGTCGAAGTTTTTAAAAACAACCTTGGTTTTAAAAACGCCGGGGACAACAACGAAATAATTTTCACAAGCGATTTGCCTTCAGGCCAGTATTATTACGTTTTAAAAGCCGGTGCACAGCAGAGCACTCAGCCGCTTGTCATTATGCGATAACTCTCATTGGAATTTTTTTAAACTAAAAAGGCGCTTTTTAAAGCGCCTTTTTGATATTTATGCTTTGAGAACATACTGCTTTCTGGTTGTAGGATTTGCTGAAAGTAACGAACGTGGTACATCTGCTACGGTATTTGAGGTCTCATACGTAATAAAAGTACTGAGTATTACATCCAGGTCCTGTGCAAGCGCATGAAGCTCATTTGTTGACTGGGCTACAGCTGTCACATTTGAGGCGGCTTCTTCTGTAGCGCTGGAGATTGTCATGATATTTTTTGCGATCTGTTCGCTTGTTGCAGACTGCTCCTCGGTTGCTGAGGCAATTTGGGCGAGCATTGATTCAAGGCTACGAGAATTGTTTAAAACAAGCTGTAATGCATCGACCGCCTTATTACCTAAACTCACTCCTGTTTGCACTCTTGAATCTACCTTACTTATCGTTGCAACAGCCGTCGATGTTTCCTGCTGAATATTTTTGATCATAGCGGCAATCTGTTTTGTGGCACTCGTCGTACGCTCTGCCAGTTTTCGTACCTCATCAGCCACGACAGCAAATCCTCTTCCCTGCTCACCGGCTCTTGCAGCTTCAATTGCAGCATTGAGCGCCAGCAGGTTTGTTTGATCTGCGATTTCATCAATTACCGTTATAATTTCGCCGATTTCTGCACTCGCATAGCCCAGTTCATTAATTTTTAAAGCCGTTTCTTTCGTGATGACAGCTATTTCCTCTATAGCCACGGTCGTCTGATGTACGATTTTCTCACTCTCCATGGCTTTAGCGCCGCCTTCCAAGGCCGCCTGAGCTGATTCTGATGCAATTTTGGCATTGTGTGAAATTGTCTGGGTCATTTCCTCGATTGCTGTAGCCAACTCATTGATCTGGGTTGCCTGCTCGCTACTGGCCTGGCTCATCTGCACCGAAGCAGAGCTGATAAAGGAAGAAGAATCAGAGACGGTTACAGCAGATGTACGTACCTTCTGGATAAGACTATGCATCATGGCTACTGCATTATTAAATCCCTTAAAAAGTTTGCCAATAGCATCATTACTCTCAACAGATAAGTTTACTGTTAGTTTTCCATTGGCGAATTCGCCCATCACATCGAGGATATTCTCTACACTGTTTCTTAGGTATTCCTCGCGTGCCTGTGCATCTTTTTTGCTTGAATAGATAGTTTCTACCATTTCATTAAAGGCAGTGCCCAAACGGCCAAGTTCATCATTGTTTCTGATCTGTACACGGGCTGACAGATCACCGGATGATACACGCCCTGCAGCTATGTTCAGTTCTTCTACCGGTTTTGAAATGTTACGTGCGATACCATAGACA
>DASPKH010000074.1:0-3659 GCA_035628175.1 Patescibacteria group bacterium | reverse complement strand
TGGCAACAGGCAATTGCGATACGGCGCTGGCTTCGGTAGCACTTGCCCTTCCACGCAAAACGCCTCTTGTCATTGCACCTGCAATGGATTCCGATATGTGGATTCATCCTGCTACGCAGCGAAATGTGCGGCAGGTAACTGATGACGGTGTCATCATCATTCCACCCGCTCACGGCGAACTTGCCAGCGGCATCATCGGCATTGGGCGTTTACCGGAAAATGATATGCTTTTAAAAGCTCTGGAGGATGTTTTGGGTAGTAAAGCTCTTAAAAGTGACGATTTTAAAAATGAGAATTCCGGCGATTCTTTTCAAAGTAGTGAAAAATTAAACAAGGAAAGTTCTTTTAAAAGTACCCCTCCAAAAAGCGTACATCTTAAAAAGGAAGCTCCTGAGGAACATTTTTCGCGGGCGGAAGAAGGTTTTAAAAAGTTCGAACATTCAATCAATGCAGATTTTGAAAAAATCGGTAAAGATCAGATCGATTCAATTCAAAGTACTGTTGAAGCTGATGAATGGAATGCTGAATTCGAACTGGAAAAACTGAAACGTGGTATGTCCGGCGCACCGAATATTGACAATCTTTTAAAGGGAAAAACTGTTTTGATTACAGCAGGACCAACGTATGAAAAGATTGACGACGTACGCTTTGTGGGCAATTATTCCTCCGGCAAAATGGGTTTTGCACTTGCAGAAGCGGCAAAGATTGCAGGCGCAAATGTAATTTTGATTGCGGGGCCGGTAGCTTTAAAAACTCCTGAAGGAATCGAGCGCATAAATGTGGAATCTGCGAGCGAAATGCACCGTGAAGTTTTAAAAAGATTTGAAAAAGTTGATGTTGCTATTCTGTCGGCGGCTGTTGCGGATTTTGCACCACAGGAAGCTACACAGGGGAAAATTAAAAAAGAATCGGTGGACGGCGGAGTTTTAAAGCTTGAACTTCATTCTACGCCAGATATTTTAAAAACCCTTGGGGAAAAGAAAAAGCCGGATCAATTTGTCGTTGGTTTTGCACTGGAGTCCCAAAATGAAATTGAAAATGGTTTTAAAAAGATGCAGGCGAAGAACTGTGATATAATAGTAGTGAATTCAGCAAATAAGCCGCAGAGCGGTTTTAAAGGAGATAACAATACGATCACGATCCTACAGCGGAACGGCAGCCATGAGAGTTTCCCACCGATGCCGAAAACGCTGTGCGCAGCGGTCATCGTGCGGGAAATTGCAAAAGCGATCAGTTCAGCTGGGGCGTAAAAAATCGTCGTAGCGGGCGCTTCCGGCCGTACTGTGGCTGAGATTCCAGGCGCATTACAATTGGGGGACGCTCACGCTGGGACATATTCGTCCGCCCGGCAGACATCATAGCGAGTGTAAATGCGAGGATTATAGAAAGAAAAATATGACGCATACAGTATGAATTATAGCCAATAATCAATTAAAGCTTTAGGCGTTTAGAGCAACAATTGCCTTTTGAAGTTTAACGATACATGATGCGGTACGGTTCATAAATTACACTTCCTCATGATTTTCTCTGAATAATTTCTGTATTGGCTCGAGATGTTTGATAAAGATCAGGACGCAGATCATAAATACGAGAATTTTAAAATTGGAGAAGTTTAGCTCGCTCACACCTGTTTTTTTGTTCAGAGTCATAAGAGACTGAAGCGGTACTAACATTGTAGCTTTTAAAAGCAGGTCAGGCGTAGTGTAGAGCAGCACCGGCGCACCTATGGTTCCGGCCATATTGCCGACGTGTACATCGCGCCTGAGAATAAAGTAACCAGTGGTCCACATCAGACCCCAAAATAGGACTGGCAAGGGGTTGATGGCAAGTAGCGCTCCGGCAGCCGGAGCCAATCCCCTCCCACCTTTAAATTTTAAGAACACATTCATATTGTGCCCGAAGACCACAAAAAATGCGGCGAGTGAGGTAAGAAAAAAGTCCTCTCCGCCGATCCACCTTGCAAGCATGACAGCTGTAAAACCTTTTAAAGCATCAAGTATACCTGTGATAATGCCAATAGATTTGCTACCTGTGACCTCAAAGCTGTTCATTGCGCCAACGTTGCCGCTGCCCTCACGCGTGATGTCCTGCCCTGAACGTAATTTGACGAGAAAATATGCAACGGGAATTGCGCCGATGAAGTAGGAAAGGGCTGTAATGAGTGTGATCATGTATTCTTTTCAAAACGAACTTTTTAAAACATTGAAATCAGGCGCAAAATTACAACTAATCCGTGACCTGCTTTTAAAAACAGAAAAGCGCACGCGCTACAATGCGCATACGCTTTTCATTTCTTTCTTTATGTAAAGGTTTATCCGCGTGTGAGCATCTTTTTTAAAGCCTCAACTGCTTTGCGGACTTCCAGTTCTCGCTCCATATAGTTTTCGATCATCTGACACGAATGAAGAACGGTCGTATGGTCTCGCTTTCCGAAGCTCGCGCCGATGCTTTTTAAAGACATGTGCGTAAGATGTTTGGCTAAAAACATCGCCACTTGACGCGCAAGGACTACTTCATGTTTACGTGTTTTGCCTTCGAGCAATTCCACTGAAAGATTGTAATAATTCGCTGCTTCCGCTTTAATGTCATTGATTGTGAGTGGGCGCGCTGAACCAGTTCCGGCGATACCTTCTACCACTGTTCGCGCAAGGTCAACTGTCATTTCGCGTCCATCAAGCGATACTTTTGCGATCAAACTAATGAGGCACCCTTCCAATTCGCGAACACTTGAGGTCACGTGGCGCGCGACATATTCAATTACTTCCTGCGGCAGCTCCATACCTTCATCAGCGCTTTTCCGCTGAAGGATGGCCATGCGCATTTCGTAGTCAGGCATCTGGACATCGGCTGTGAGGCCCCACTGGAAACGTGAGATCAGGCGGTCATCTACGTCAGCCAGGTCCTTCGGCGGACGGTCACTTGTGAGGATAAGCTGCTTGCCCGACTGGTGAAGAGCATTAAATGTATGGAAGAAATTATCCTGTGTTTTTTCCTTCCCGGCAAAAAACTGTATATCGTCAACAATTAATACATCTACACCACGGTAAAAGTTTGTAAAATCATTTACTTTATTGTTCTGAATAGCGCTTACATATTCCATCGTAAAGCGCTCGGAGCTTGTGTACAAGATCCGGGCATTGCGGTTTTTCTGCAAAATCTGATTGCCGATTGCCTGTACAAGGTGCGTTTTGCCTAAACCTGTATCGCCATAGAGCACCAGCGGATTAAAGCGGGTGCGCCCCGGATTATCGGCAATTGCCATTGCGGCTGAAACCGCCAACTGGTTACTTTCGCCGCGGATAAAATTGTCAAACGTATAGCGCGGGTTTAAAAACACGGGAAAATTCTGCTGTACCGGCGCGCTTTGCGCAAATGGTAAGGACGATTGTGCGGTAGCTGCTGCGGGTGGATGTTTAAAAGCCGGGAGCTTAATAGTACGATTTTCCAGCGTATCCTCACTTTCATCCACTACCACCTGATACTGCAGGCGTGCTGAAACACCAAGCACCTGGTAAATTGTCTTTTGGAGGAGCGCATAATAATGCTCCTCAATCCACTCGCAAAAAAACTGGCTGGGCACTTGTATCGTTAATTGATTATCATGCCAACGCAACGCTTTTGTAGGTTCAAACCACGTTTTAAAAACTTGGGATGATACA
>DASPKH010000073.1:0-3539 GCA_035628175.1 Patescibacteria group bacterium | reverse complement strand
AAGGAACAATAATTGTCGTGTAATGTTCTCGTGGAATGATTTTCGTCGTTTCATTTTGTGGAATAGCAATAGTTGCCAAGACCAAGCAACACGCCAGCGCTGATGAAATAAAGCGAAAAACGGACTGTTTATTATTTTTTGACAACATAATATAAACCAGGCTGATCGACAGTATCACTGCAACAATCATACTCTGCTCACCCTGCAAAAACGCGTTTGGAATACGCAAGCCAAGATCATTAATCGCATTGGTAAGGTGTATCATGTCGGATGCTGCAACAGCAAAGATTTTTGCTGAAGGCAGAAAAATATACGAAAGGATCAGGCTGATTAATCCCCAGATCATCGCAAGGGCAATAACCGGAATCGCAAAAATATTCGTGAGCGGCGAGATGAATGTAACTGTTTTAAAATAATAGGCGACGATTGGCACGACGGCGATTGAAGCCGCAAGGGTTACGGAAAATGAATTCAGTATGTAATCCAAGAAGATATTTTCCTTTGAAAAGATTCTTTTAAAAAAATCGCGGACCGGATTATACAGAAGCGCTATTCCAAGAATTGCGCCGATGGACATTTGGAAACTGGCGGAAATCAAAAAATTGGGTTTTAAAAGCAGGATAAAAAGTGTACTAATTGCAGCAATGTTTGCCAGGTTCGGCCTGCGTTGAAGCGTAACTGACCATATGATAAGTACGGCCATTGTCCCGGAACGGATGGCCGATGGCTGAAGTCCGGTGAGAATAATAAAGGCAGAAAGTACGATCAGAAAGATGAAAAATTTCAGCCAAGGTTTCTTTAAAAAACCGAGCAGAAGGAAAATTCCGGTAGCGATAATTCCAACATGAAAACCGCTGACAGCCAGCAAATGCGACGTCCCGGCAAGTGAATACGATTGGCGGACTTCCTGTGTAATAAATGTTTTGTCACCAGTAATAAGCGCATAGAGTATGCCGATGGTCTGTTCAGGATACAGCTGCGCGAGTTTTTTAAAAATATTGTCAGTGACTTCCTTTCTCCATGAATCGAGCGTAAAATTACTTTTTAAAAATGCAACTTCCTGCGCTCTTGCACGCGCTAGCCATTGCACATCAAGCGAAGAAGTATATTCACGCTCTGGAAAATCTGTCGGAAGCGTTTGTGGTCGCGGCAAGCGGATAAGAACATTAGCTGAAATATCAGTCCCTGTTTTTAAAAAGTTTTCGCGTGCAGTTTTTGTATGAATGGAAAGTAGAACGCGCGTGTTCTTGAAACGGGAAAGTGCTTCCGTATCGACTGTTCCCTCTACGATAAGGCGAACATAATGCGGCTCATTTTTTAAAACGCGGATGATTCTCCCCTGCACGACCGCTTTCATCTCGGGAATAATTTTTAACGGTGTGCGAACAGAAATTTGCTGCACATTCATCGCAAGCCAGATGCCGAAAAGAGCACAGGAAATGTAGTAAATTGGGGAGCGGAATTTTGTAAAAAAGCAGAAAAGCGAAACGATAATTCCGGCAGCCAGCGCGATAAGCCAACGTTCAAATCTCCATTCAACCAATAGCGCGAAGGCATAAGCCGTGATAACGTAAATGAGGATTTTTAAAGCAGGAAATGCCGAGAATTTCAGAGTTGTCGCAATTTCCTGTTTTTCTATCATCAGCTTTAAAAAGGTTTATGAATACATTTTTTCAATTATTTCAGAAAATTTCTTTTCTACTTCTTTTCTTTTGATCTTTAGCGTTGGAGTCATTCCACCATTTTCTACTGTAAACGCTTCAGGAAGTAACGTAAATTTCCGAACGCGCTCATATTTTGCCAGATCGCGCTGATGATTATCAATTTCTGTTTTAAAAAGTTCATAGATTTTAGGATTTTGGACCAGATCTTCATTGTCTTTAAAAGGAATTCCATTAGCCTCAGCGTAACTATGTAATACATCAAAGTCCGGCACCAGAAGTGCCGTACAATATTCACGTTTATCGCCAATCAGCAAACACTGGTCTACGTATTTTATGCTCGTCATCAATTGTTCGATAGGCTGCGGTGAAATATTTTTTCCGCCGCTTGATATGAACAAATGTTTTTTTCGATCGGTAATTTTAAGGTTTCCTTTTTCGTTAAATAGCCCGATGTCACCTGTGTGCAGCCAGCCATCTTCGTCAATGGATTCCGCTGTTGCCTGCGCTTCCTTCCAGTAACCTTTCATAATATTCGGGCCGCGTGCAAGGATTTCGCCATCGTCGGCAATGATAATTTCTACGTTATCAAGCGGTTTGCCAACGGTGCCGAAATCAGGCTGGCCGATACGGTTTGCCGCGAGCACAGGTGAAGCTTCCGTTAAACCGTACCCCTCAATAATCTCAATCCCAAGGATCTTAAAAAACTCAGCAACATCGAGTGGCAGTGCAGCTCCGCCAGAAGCAAAAAAACGGATCTTTCCGCCGGTACGCGCGCGAATCTTTGAAAAAACAAGTTTATCGGCAAGTCTTTGTTTTGTTTTTAAAAGACCAGATACGTGACCGTTTTTCAACCCTAACTGATATGCGCGTCCGATTTCCATCGCCCAGTTAAAGATCTTTTGTTTGGCGGGTTTGTCCTTTTCCACTGATGCCAGCACGCGACCTTTGATCCTTTCGAAAAGTCGTGGAACACTCGTTACAATCGTTGGTTGAACTTCGCGAAGATTTTCAGCAACAGTTTCAATTGATTCGGCAAAAGCAATCGTGGCACCTACAGCAAATGCAGTATAATACCCCGTTGTCCGCTCATAGGCATGGCACATCGGCAGGTAGCACAGCAGTAGATCGCTCGATCGGATCTCGATGGCGGCAGCCATACCCTGGATATTTGATGCAATATTTTTATGTGTTAACATTACCCCTTTTGGGTTGCCCGTTGTGCCACTGGTGTAGATAAGTGTGAGTAAATCATCTTGCTGCACAGCTGCACTATTCTTTAAAAACATCTCGCGTCGCTCAGCGAGGGAAAATTTGGTCGCTCCAAGCTGCGTTACATCTTTAAAAGAGCGGATCATGCCAGGTTGAAATGCTGCATCATCATTCATCACGATAATATGCTCCAGGGCGCGGAGTTCGCTGGCAATTTTTAAAACCTTATTGAGCTGGAAAGAATTTGAAACAATGATGCACGATGTACTACAATTATTATAAATATACTCAATCTGCTTGTGTGTCAGGGTCGGAAAAACCGGCACGTTCACAGCTCCGATTGCAGCAGTAGCAAAATCAGCAACAACCCATTCAAGGCGGTTTTCAGAAACAATCCCCACACGGTCCCCACGCTCAATACCAAGCTCAAGCAGCCCTACCGCAAAGCTTTCAACCATTTCTCTCAGCGCTGCATAAGTAATACCTTGGTATGTTCCATTAACTTTCCGCATAAAAGCATATTTTGCAGGATTAGCTTCGAACTTTTGAGTAAGCTCAAGAAACATTTCAGGAATTGTCGTGAAAGCCATGACTGATATGATGTAAAGTTGTTAAAAATTTTAGCGGCTGTTCTAAATTTTTGAAAAGATATGTCAAATTCATCAA
>DASPKH010000072.1:0-3953 GCA_035628175.1 Patescibacteria group bacterium | reverse complement strand
GCGCAAAACAATGGTCGCTACACCTGGCTCGCTTTCAGTAATTGTAGCAATATCAAATCCCTGAGCTGCAGATCCTACACGAACATTCTGGGGAAGAAGAAGCATTGGATCATATTGCAGCGTCATTGTAATGAATGTTACCGCAGCTTTCTCGAGTGCAAGTGTGTTGACTTGATTGACAATGGTTAGCGGTACTTCAATCACATCCCCCGGAGCTGCACGTAGGGCAGGTAATGTAACAATAGCCGTACCTGTTCCTGCTGGATACTGGGCATTTCCTTTTAACAGCAGCGTTTTTTCACCAAAACAGGCAATAAACTGTACAACGGCAGAATCCCTGGATTCAGACGTAGGCGCGTAGCTAAAAATTAATGATATTTCTTCGCCCGGGGCAAGAGTGGCAGGGAACGGCCTTGACGAAGAAATAAATACAAATGGAGGAGGAGGATCAATTTTACTGACCATCACCGAGTCCGTACCTGAATTTCTAATTTTTGCCGTGAGTGGAGCCGGAGGAGAGTTTGGAAGTACGGTTCCATAATCTATCACATTATCTTCAAATTCAAATGCAAGTGTTGTTCTTCTGCCTTCTACTATTACTGTTTGAGCGACAGGACAGCCGGCAAATTGTATCATAATAGAATCCCGGTATGAGCCATCGGCGGCAGGTGTAAAAACTATATCAAATGTCCTGCTTCCAGTTATTGTTTGTCCCGGGGTAATTCCATTAACACTAAAGCCTGTCGGGACAATTATATTTGAAATTACGACTGGTGAGATTGTCGTAATACCGCTCTTCAATATGCGTGATGATTCTGTACAATTGGTGATTGTTTCAAAAACTGGAACGGACTGTAATGAGGGTGCTCCACTTAAACCTTTTAAAACCAAGGTAATATTTGCTTCCTCAGGACATTCACTGGCTTTTAAGACAACAGTTGAAGAAATGGAACCGGAAGAAACAGGAGCGAAGCGTAAGGCGATCTGTCGCGTCTCTCTTGGAAGCAGGGTAAATGTTTGTGCTATGCTAAAGTTGGGACTAAGCACTTGAGCGGGAACTGTAAGCTGAACATCACTTGCATTTGTAAGTGAGAATGTGGTATCTTTAAAAGAAAGACATCCCTCAAGGGTTTTAAAATCGATTTCCGTTGCTGTTGTAGTCAGTGAAGGCCTGATTGTTTTTGAAGAAAGGGTCACATTTACTGAGCTTTCACAGGATAGTGATTTGTACGGAACCGTTAATGTCCTGCTGGTAGTACCGTTAATGGGAGAATATTCTACACTGATAATAAGCGTGTCACCCTGAGCGACTGTTTTAGGGAACGTTGGCGATATAACATTAAATGGGGCAGCTACCGTTGGAGAAGTAAATTCAACCGGTCCAGTACCCCGGTTAACAATAAGCACAGACTCTACTTGCTTTTGAGCCTCACACGAAAGTGCTGTAGGAAACTCTACTGTAGACTGAATAGCCGCAACGTTGATTGATGATTTTGTGCCTTTAAGAGGAAATCGGGTAGTGAGACCGCACGGTGCTTTAATACGAAGATCATCATTATAGATCTTAGCTTCAGTTGGGGAGAATGTAACTTTAACCACCTGTGGACTTTGTGATTCAAGCAGAAAAACCGAAGGGATAACAGAAAATCCCGGAGGTGCTTCAAGTTCTACAGCGAAGGCTTCCGTGCTCAAGGTGCTGATCACGAGTGTTTCCTCCGCCGAAGTTTCGCATTCACCAAGTTCAGGAAATTCTATTGTAATAATCGAAACACTATTTTCATTTTTAAAAGCAAGATCAGGCGTGAAACCACGGATAATGACAGCATCTGAGGTATCACTACAGCCAGCGTCATTAGTGATAATTACCCGGTATATACCCGGTTTATCTGTGTTAAACAGAGGATTCATTGCTCCTGGTATAAAACTGCCATCGCCTGCGATCCATTGGTAGCTATAGCCTGTAATCTGCGGTGAGGCAACAAGAGTGGTATCGTCACTATCGCAAAGGCGTATTGGCCCGGCAGGAACGATCGTAGCCTGAGGCGATGTGCTTTTTGTTACTGTCACCTCTTGGGACTGTTCAGCACAACCTTCTGCGTTGAAAGCACGAACGGCATAGCGCCCTTCAGATAGTACAAGAAGAGTATTTCCCGTAGAGCCTGTGATCTGCTGTCCATCGCGGAACCACTGGTATGAGTTTGCATCAGCCGGGCTGGCTGCAAGCGTGAGCGAGCCACCTTCACAAAAAACAAACTGTGAATTGCCAGAAAGGGTAGTAAGCACGGGGGGGGTAGGAAAGGCTGGCCGGGAAACAGTAATGCGTCCGTATTGATTTTCGTTATACGAACGGCCGCGCGCATGAAGGGGATTAATATCTTTATTCTGATCGTCCTTACCATAACGGAAAGGATATACTCTATACTCAAAAAATTCACCGCATGGTAGTTGAAAAGTGCTTGTGAAATTTTCAGTGTAAGTAATGGCTGCTGAGGATAATATATCAACAACAGTAATATCCGGGAACGAAGGGAAAGGTTCACCTCTCTGAAGAATATATCCATCGAAGACTGGTAGAGTAGGAAAACTTTTAGCTCGCAGAATAACATAACCGTCCGATGATGAAGAAGGACCAAAGCTGGTCCAGTCAAGTCTGATTCCAGTAGAACTGTATGTATACTTTAAGGAGTTTGCTGCTAACCATTCCGGTTCCCGGAGTTCTTCCCAGAATTTATAGTTCTCAGAACTTAAACTTGCAGAGTTACGATTTGGCAAACCACGTGTAATATTAGAACCGGAAACAATTTGTGATTTTCCTGTTCCATTATAATCTTCGATTCTTCTTCCAGGGATTACCGCGTTACTTGATCCATCACTACAACTTTCAAAAGTATTGAGGATGGGTTTTCCTGCATTAACTAATGCATTATAAGAACCCCCTGGGGTAGTTTTGTGGCCTAAGGCATGGACATGTGAAGAAATGGAGTTACCATTAGAGCTGCGAACCTGTAAAATATCACCATCTGCTGCAATATTTAAGGCTATGTCATCATACTCGCCGCCAGATTGCAAAAACTCTTCAAAGATTTCCCGATCATTCCTTGAAACCTCAATATATCCATCTGCGATGTTAATATCACGTGTGGTACCTGTCGGCAGGTCGCGATGCCAGATGACGATAATTGTTCCTTCCTGCACATTTGTCCAAAGAGGGATGTTTTTAAAAATAACGCCCCCCTGCCAACTCGCCTGGCTTGCATTATTATCAGTAAAGACATATCCTTGAAGATTGGTAAAATTTCGTATGACCACTAATTCTGACCATTCTTGAGAATATGTCGCCTGATTGTAATATTCATTGACAACAATCTCCGGCGTTTGCGCATTCGTTTTTAAAAGCGGGAGCGACAGAAAGAGAAAGGAGATATAAAAGAAGGTGGCGAATTTTTTCATGGAATTTTAAAAAGTTTATACACTTTTAAAAGTAATTCATTTAGGGTTTTTAAAAGAAAAGGGCAGTCTTTTTACAAACTGCCCTTTACCGGTTTTCAAAGTATGTAAAATTACATCCTTTTTAACGAACTATCAAGAATCTCCGTGTAATATTCGCGTTATCTGTTTGAAGTGTATAGTAATACGTCCCGGCAGGCATATCCATCGCCTGTATTGTTGTGGAATGGTTACCTGCTTCCATACGTCCGAGATTCAACGTCTGAAGTGTTCTACCGAAAATGTCGCGTATATAGATCACTGTGTTGGTTGACGCAGGAAGTGAGAATTTTACAATAGCTTCGCTTGAGAACGGATTTGGAATTGTCTGCTCAAGGATAATGCCAGCCATACCCGCATAGCTCTCTACGCTGTTTGGCCCGACGATTACAAGGCTACCACCCGAGGTTACTTCGCCGCACTCTCCTGTAACACGTACTGTATATGTACCAGCATCATCCTGCGTA
>DASPKH010000071.1:0-4075 GCA_035628175.1 Patescibacteria group bacterium | reverse complement strand
AACTGGTTCGTATCCTGAGGATTGCGTACAACAGAACGAATAACATCATCATTAAAATCGCCGAGGACAATAACATTCCTGTTTCCATAAAAATTATTCAGGTACTCCCGGAACGTCGTCGCGTCTGTTTCACGGCGCTGTCTGTCTTCAATCTCTGTCCCCGTGCCGGTTGCTTTACCGTGAATTACGAAAGCTGCAAAATTCTGCTTTACACCATTGATCGTAGCATTAAATTCCAGTTTAAAAGGAAAACGTCCGTTGCCCCACGCCTGTCCCCCACCGTTAACAGCAAGGCCGCTTTCAATCGTATCAATAATGTTCCTGTTGAAAAGGAAAGCTGTTTTCTGATCCTGAAGAATGCCTTTTGCCAAAATGCCACCGTAGCCAATGGTGTCGCGCAGGCGGTTGAAATATGTCTCGCCTGACACTTCCTGTAAAGCATAGAGATCTGAGCGTAAGCTGTCGCGCATTGTTCTGGCAATCGTCCTATACTGAAATTCCTTGTCCCTAATGCCGACAGTTGTATCAGAGCTACCGAACCAATATAAATTCCATGTCGTAATGTCAAAGGTACGGTTTTTATTAACTGTATCACTTTCAAAAGCAATTCCGAGATCGCGTGCAAATCGAGGAAGGATCTGGTAGTTTCCACGGAATTGTGAAATAACACCGATTACATCTACATCTTCTGCTGGTATCGGAAGGCTGTTTATCGCAATTTCCGTACCACCATCAAGCCGAAGGTCAAGCGTCTGGCCACTGCGGCGAATCTGGTAGGTCGTCTCTCCCTGAAATGCCCCGGTCTGCGCAAACCGTACCCCACGAATGCGGACGAGCTCGCCCTCATACGTTTCGCTGATGGATGCAATTGTGAGCGTGCGCGGCTGTGGCTCAACTTTTGGGGTCGGAACAACTGTAAAGCTCATATCATTTCCAGTGAGCTGCGTAAGGCCTGTGCCTGGTTGTCCAGATGACGGCTGAAATTCTGCAAGCGTCGCATTTTCAATAATAACCGAATCGCCCACCTGAACTCCACTGCGGAATTGCGTATTAAATACAGCGATACCGCCAGTAGCATCCTGCAGATACGCTGTATTGCGGAATTGCCCGGCTACGGTCACACGGCCAGCGATTTTTGAAACAACTGTGCCCAGCGCCTGCTGCTTGGCCTGCGCTATCGTGATCTGCGCTTGAGCGTCGTAGGCAAAAAGCCCTATGCTCAGAGCTGCAACGCTAAACGCTTTTCGCATCGTAAAGAAAGAATTCATACAAACTCCGTATATTAAAAAAAATTATGTTTCGTAAGTCTTTTAAAACCAAATTTTTACAAAGAAAATTCACTATCTCGTATTTGTTTCAATGACACGGATCGACGTAGCCTGATTATTTTTAAAAGTATAAAACGTATAATTTTTATGATTGCTGAAAACAAAATCATCCAGTCGAGCTACATCAGATGAGGAACCCGGCTCGCGGAGCACCAGAGAATACATACCCGGTTCGACTAATGCGTACTGCGAATTTTCACCGCTGAAAAAAGGATAGGGGAATGGAGTAATACCATTACTATTGCTATTTTTAAAAAGAAGAACCTCTACTTCGTCGACCGTTTCATCCAGATGCACAAACCGGAAGCGAGCTTTACCGTTCGGGTCAGCGCGGAGGGTATCTATCAGCGGCAATATGGTAATGCGTGAGGCTGAGCTGAAAATCATCACTGAGTAATTACCGTTATGCGCGAACATGTATGAGGTAGGGCGGTCAATATCCTTTACACCAGCCGAATCGATCTGTATGCTTCGCGGCTTGCCTGCCTCTACGGCCCGGTAGCCGGACGCAGAGCCATAGGGGAGGTCTTTTAAAACCTGCTGTTGCTGTACTTTCACGCCCATCACGGGTATCTGCGTCACGGCATTGACAAATTGTACGCTGGCCTTACGCTCCGGAGTTTGCAGAACGTCTTCGGTACATCCTGCATATAGGATGCATGAGATACAGAAACCTACGATATAAAGATTTTTAAAAGGTATTTTCATTGCATATTATAAATGCGTTTTAAAAGATTTTGTCATTACAGAGTGTTAAAAAGGACTTTTAAAAATTATACCGCGCCCCAAGCTGCATTCTCCAGCGTGAAAAGAATGTATCAGCTGTGAGAAATTCATCAGGATCGGCAAATGTCAGGCGCATCCGGTCTTGGGCATCATAACCTCTAAAGCCAACCACACCGATATTAGTAAACTGCATATACTTCTGAATTCCCCAGTCCGGGTTTAATAGATTTAAAAGATTCTGGATATCAAGTGTAAATTCTATGCTCTGATTGCCAAATGACGGGAAACTTTGTGCGATGCGCAGGTCAAGCTGGTTAATCCACGGCGCACGAGCAGAATTTCGCTCGACGATTTTACCGCGAAAATCACGAAGTGCGTCGTTATTATCAATGTAGGACATAAACTGCGCCCAAATTTCATCCTGTGTGCGGAGGTCTGTGCTGCCATCGGTTTCCATCACGATCTTTGTTCCGAGGTCTTCACGGTTTGGCACATAGATTAGGTCGTTAAATGTCACGCCGTCACCATTTGCATCATTGTTATTGCCGGCGCCGCGGCCATAGGTCAGACTATAAGGCCTGCCTGAATTTCCTGAATAATATACGCCAAATGTTGTAGGAAAACTTTTAAAAATCTCCACGCGGTATGAAAGATTTGCCAGAATGCGATGTGTGACGTCGAAATTTGAGCGCCCGATCTGGGTGTTATTAGGATCGGAAACACTGGTGCCGGTCCACAAGCTGTTGGCTGTGGAATTTGTCCCTGCATTGATATCATAAGCGGCAGAATTAGTATAGGCAAGAGTTGCTGACAATCCTTTTAAAAAGGGATTATTCGGGCTGAGCGCAAGCTGGCTGAGCAATGAATACTGGTAGCCTTCGCTACGGCTTTTTAAAACGAGCACTTGGGTGAATTCTCTCGCATTGAGAGAGTCCTGGCGGTTTGTAGCGTAGAGAGGCCTGCCATCCACCGGAGAGGTGGGCATTGTACTAGACCGGCGGAGATTCAGGTTTTGAAAATCAACCTGGTTCAGCTGTTTACTGTACATACCTTCGAGTGTGGCGGTAATCCCCGGCAATACTTCAAAATCAAAACCAAGTGTATTTCGCCATACCTGTGGCATAGTGAAATTGCGGTCTGTAAGATTAATTGCTGTAGTAGCGACCGGAGCACCGGGGAATCCGGGATCACCAGGAACAGGAGGATTATTGGGGTCAAGCGAAAATCGAACAGGCAGGCCGGTAACCGGATCTGTAATCGGGTTGGCAGAAGAACTGTTAACAACGCCAACTTCGGCACGAAATATGTCTACTCCGGTATTGCTGTATTGATTTGAAAGCCAGACGGCCGCTACACGACCAGTGAAAATGCCTGTTCCACCACGAAGCTGGAAGGTTCTGTCACCGGAAATATCCCAATTAAACCCAAGGCGGGGCGACCACATGATGCGGCTTTGCGGCAGATTTGATGTTGACAGGCCTGACGGAATTTCCGTTCGGAGTTTTTTTAAAGAATCCGGCAGGACAGAATATATGGCTGCCAGAGAATCAAATCGTTTACTGAAAAGTTCATTTCTGTATGGTTCGTCAAAATACAATGGAATATCCCCACGAATCCCCATATTGATCCTGAAGTTTTTAAAAACATTCCAGTCATCCTGGATGTAGAGTCCATTCTGCATCATGCTCCAGTTAGCGCGCGGCGTTTCATTTCCGCCTGTTGCTGCAATGTTTGCATAACTCACACGGTAAAATGACGGTGTGGAATCGCGTAATGCCTGCACATCACGAAACTGGTAGTAGCCAAAGGCATTTGGAAGGAAGAGATTATTAAAACGGTAGATTTCATTATGGGTGCCGACTGTCAGCACGTGGTCGCCAAGGAAGAAAGTAAGATCATCAGTAATTGCGATCTGGTCCTGGTCAAGTGCATTCTGCTGCGAATTTGCTTCAGGTCCGAATTCTACATACTGCGAGCCGGTGCTGGTGTATACGCGTATCTCCGGAAATGGGTTCGCCTGC
>DASPKH010000070.1:0-2432 GCA_035628175.1 Patescibacteria group bacterium | reverse complement strand
AAAATCTGCAACTGAATTTTGAGATGTCGCAGAATAATGTGAATGAGGCGTTTTTAAAAATCCAGCAGCTTGAACGTGAAAACGCTGATCTGCGCGCGCAGGTGGAGAATTTTGGCGAGCTGGAGAAATCACTTTCGATTTTGCAAAAAGAGATCGTGCGGCGCAATTCGGAGATGAATGCACGGATAAATGAAAGTTTTAAAATGAAGTCGCAGATCGCAGAGCTGGAAAGCAAAGTTTTCGAGCTGAATAATTTGCGTACTCAGCTTGATGAGGCGCGGGCGATTATTGCTGATTATGAACAGAATACGCCTTTAAAAAAAAGTCCCAATGAAGCTGAGTTTGAGGCGATTATCGCCGCGCAGCAGGAGACGATTGATGCGTTTTCGCGGCAGATCTTAGCGCTGCGGCAGGGTGCGTCGGTGGGCGATGATGCTTTTAAAAATACTGCCGCTACGCTGAATTTCCAGCAGGGGCCAGCCGCGCCGCAGTTTGATCAGCAGCAGTTTGACGAGGCGGTGGACGCCGTTCGCCAGGAAGAAGAAAAGCTGCGCGATGAATATGAAATGATCATGGTTCGCCAGCAGGAAGCGCTTGACCAGTACGCGGAAAACCTTGTAAAAGCCGAACGGGAAAATGCTGAAAAGGATGAGTTTTTAAAAGGTATGCAGTTGCGTGTTGCGGAGCTGGAGGAAATTCTAGCGCAGCAGAAAGACGCAATTACCGCACTGCAAATGGAAGCCGAAATTCTTAAAGAGCAGGAAGCCAGTCAAGCGGCAGCACAGGATGGCACCGAGGCGCTGACGATAATGCTGCAAGATCTGAGTGAGCAGAAGCAGCGGGCTGAGCACGAGCGGAATGAGATAGCTGAGGAGCTTTTAAAAACACGGCAGATGTTTGCGCTGGCGCAGCAGCAGATACAGGACTTACAGAAAATTGAGGACGAATACGCGCGGATGCAATCCGAACATAGCGAATTGCGTGGACGCGTGGACGAGTTGCAGAACTCGCAAAAAAAAAATAATGACGTCACCGAAGCAATTGCGGCGCTTCAGGAAAAAGTAGCCGAGCTATCACAGCGGTTTACTGTTGAAGAAACCCCGCAGGCGCGGCAGGAGTTTTTACAGGAGGATTCTTACCCGGAATTCATTATCATGTCGGAAGAAATTCTGCAGGAAGAGATAATTGCGCCACGTGAGGAGGCTACGCTGCCGGAGGATCTTCCTTTTAAAAAACCGGAAACAGCCGAACCGCAACCGGAGACAGAAGAAACGGGAATGCTAGAGCCGGAAATCACGGAAACTGAGCCCCAAAAGCCTTTTAAAAAGCAACCGGAGCAAAAACCAAGACGCATGCCGAGAGAAGCAGCGAAGGAAAAGCCGGCGGCAAATCCTGCAAAAGATGTGATTGTGGACAGGATGGCAGCGCTGCTGGAAAGACTGGAAAAGTCAATTCAGTAAGAAAATAAGGTTGTAAAAAATCGGTTTTCAAAAACAAAAGTGTGAAATTTCGCACAAAAGCCGTATTTTTAAAAACTGTCAGAATTAACACAAGAAATTAAGACAACGACCGTTAAATACGTTTCTTATCAATGTCATCAAAGACCATACAGGTAAATATAGCCGGGCGTGACTATACACTGCGAGGCGACGATGAAAGCCGGGTGCGGCAGTCGGCGCATGAAGTGGACGGGCAGATCCGGCAAATACAACAAAAGCTTAACGAGCAGTCAACTTCTACACTTTCAATACTGGCTGCACTGAATCTTGCCGAGCGGTTTCATGCCTCCGAGCGGCAGTCACAGGCAGATGCGGACTATGTAGTTCGCGAACTTGAAAAAATGGCAGAATTCTTACAAAATTGCTGCAATATTTCGGGCGCTTCGTAGTTATCCTTTAAAAGGTTGATTTTAAAGAGTTTACATGGGGAAATTTTTAAAATACGCCACTGTTTGATCTTGGGATGGTATAATTATTCAGAAGAATTGTATTTGAAATAAGGCATTTTAAAAAGGAATTTTAAAAGCCGCATCGGTCTATCGTTGTCGTTCGCTATATAAAAAAGAACCGTTATTTTTTTCCTCAGGGAGCTTCGACCGGGTATAAATTACAGGCCTCACCCGTATAAAAGTACGGGACTACGCTTTAAATGCAGCGTGGTTCAGTGGAAGTAAAATATAGCTTGGAGTGGCACCCACCATGCGAGACATGGGTTCTTTTTTACCCGCAATCAGACAGCGGCACACATACTTTGTGTGCAGAAGTAGAAACCGGTGTGGTCTTTTTATTTTTAGATAATACCGAAAGCTTTAAAAATGTTTTTTTAGACTTTCACACCATAATTTCAATACTTTAAAAACAAAAAAACGAAAAGGTTTTAAAAAAAATGAATGAAATGATGATTATCCTGCTAAGCGTGGTAGGCCTAATGGC
>DASPKH010000069.1:0-2292 GCA_035628175.1 Patescibacteria group bacterium | reverse complement strand
CAGGTGTTTTGCAATGTGGTGTGGTGTGTTCATAGTCGTTGTTTTTACAAGTTATTCTAATACTTGTTCCTGCTGATTTTCCACAACTCTTTTAAAAATCTCCAGCGTCCCGCGCCAGTAGAATTCGAGATGTTTAAAAATCGTTACTGTCGGAAAATTAGTAATTGTCAGTGATAATTGCGTCCCATCTTTAAAAGGAGAGAGGATAAACTCAAGAATCGTCTGATTTTCCGGGATGTCCGGAAGGCGCGAAACCGAATCCAAATGCGTGTATTTCAAAAGTTTGTTTGGCTCATATTGCAGAATAATCCCTTCGTTTTTAAACTTTACGTGGTGAAATCCGCTGATAATTATTGGGCTGCCGACACGCCAGTTTGTTTCTATTTCAATGTTCATTTGCGGCTCGCCAATCCACTTTTTCATCAGCTCCGGCTGCGTCAGATGTAGCCAGATGGCTTCTGCATCTGCGTCAATAAGAATTTCCTTTTTAAGAATATTTGTCATTTTCTTTTACGTGATTTTAAAAACTAACTTTCACCGAATTTAAAATGAAACCACCATCATAACCAAAGCATTGTTTTAAACACAAAAGCTGGAGCTTTTAAAAACTCCAGCTTATCTATCAAGTTGTTTAAATTCTTAAATCAGAAAATCTTCCGGAGGGTTTTCTGAAGATTAAAAAGCATTTTTAAAAATTCATCAATGCATATCTACACCCGCAACGAACCCCGAAATCCACGTGCAGCATAATACGATTCCGCGCCATTGTGGTACGTGAAAACACGCCCGAAGCGCCAGTCGCAAAAGATAGCGCCACCGAGTTCGCGAATAGCATCAGGCGTTTTCACCCAGCTCGACGTTTTCATATCGAAATCTCCAAGCTGCTGCAATTGGTAATATTCTTCTTCCGTTAAAATTTCAATACCTATCTCTGAAGCCATTCCAAGCGCGCTATTTTTCGGCTTGTGTTCTTTCCGTGATTCCAGCGCTGCCTCATCGTAGCAAATGCTCCTGCGGCCTTTCGGACTTTCCGGCGCGCAGTCGTAAAAAATGTATTCGCCGGACTTCTCATCAAAACCAACAACGTCAGGTTCGCCGCCGGTGATTTCCATTTCGTTGAGTGACCAGAGCTTTTCTGGATTCGTTTCGAGTTTCGCCTGCACGTCAGCCCATTGTATGTTCTTGTGACGAACCATATTTTTTTCAAAACGTGCTTTTAAAACGCTGAATAATTCTTCGCTTTGTTCGGGTGACAATGCTTTTTTGGTGTTCATTGTTCTTTTAAAAAATTGGGTTATGAATGAGGAGCAGTTTGGAGCGTAGCAAACGGAATTTTTCTATCGGCTGGCCGGAAATACCATGAAATAATCGTGAGCGCCAGGAGGAGGAGCGAAGGGAAAATTTCATCGAGCGTTCCCATCGCGATATGCGAAAACGCCGCGCCCGACATCGCAATAAAAAAGCCTGCATATGCCCATTCTTTTAAAAGCGGGGTTCTCGGAATAAGCACTGCCACAACGCCGAGGATTTTCCACACACCCAGGATTTTTAAAAAATACACGGGATAGCCGAGATGAAGCATCGCCGCAATCTCGTCCTTCATACTCAGCAGCTGCACGATTCCGGTGGACACCATGCCCAGCGACAGCCATAGCGTAGCAATCCAGTAAATGATTTTGTCTCGCTTTTTCATACTGTTTTTTGAAAGTTTTTACAAATGTCCTGCAATCTGTTATGCGCCATATTCAGGCCCTGCGCGAAGGGCAGCTTCAGCATATTGTCACGGTCTTCCACGGATCTATACACAATCTGCATTGTGAGCCGGCTGGTTTCGTCCGTCAGCTTTTCAAACTCAAGAAACTCCATCTGCGCAGGAAATGTCGTATTTTCCATTTCAAACGTGCGCGTGATTTTCTGCTGCGGGCTGAATTCGTGAATAACGCCATTAGCACGCAGAACTACATTTCCCTGGGCATCTGATGTCTCAAACTCGTAGCTGCCGTGCTTTCTACTTTCCAGCTTTAGCACCTTCGTTCCCATCCACTGCTCAAAAAATTCTGCCTCCTCATACGCTTTAAAAAGCAGTTCCAACGGCAGGTCAAACTCGCGCGTAATCACCAAATCCTGCTTGCCATTCTCCGCATGAATTTTCGTTTTTTTTGTCATAATTTTACTTTTTTTTTAACCTATTTTTTGGATTTGTAATTTTTCATCACCGACTCCAGCGTATCAAATCTCTCATCCCACATCGCGCGGAACGGCTCAATAAAATCTGCGACTTCTTTCATTTTT
>DASPKH010000068.1:0-7382 GCA_035628175.1 Patescibacteria group bacterium | reverse complement strand
TTTTCTGCGTCTGTGCAGATATTTTTAAAAATCCGCAGAAGAAAATTGCTATAAAAATTGAATATTGTTTCATTTGTATAAATTAAGTTTTGCTGACAAGTATGCATAAGATTTCAATGCTTTAAAAAATTATTATAGAAGGAACTAGCCTCACTCTGAGCATAGTGAAGAATCACAAACGCTGCTAAAGCGATAAGCAATCCTAGAGTTTGCCCTGTTAGAAGCCTTGTTCGCAGTGATAATTAGGGAAATTATTAATCAACAGAAACTGCTTTTCGGTGGTGGAAACGGCGTTTCAGAGATGGGTGAGAAAACTCGTGCAGCGGTGAAGTTTTTAAAAAACATGACGGTATAAGTGCAGATGAAGACCAGGTTTTTAAAAAAGGAAATTTCCTGCACGATATTTTTTAAAGCGAATTTGACGGCCTGATGCTGCTTTTTAAAAGGGGAGTTCTCATGGGAAAGCTGGCTGGAAATATGCGCTGCCACCTGCTCCTTCAAGCGCTGCTCTCGCACATCGTGGATGCAGTGAATAACAAGCGTGTCGCCGGAAATTTGTTCGCTGATAATATCATATAAATTACCACCGTAGGTGAATTCGCGCTCATCAATTTTTTTAAAACCACTTTGTAAAAGTTTCCTCTTCGGGATTTTAAAAATTTCTGTTTCTTCTTTTTCCCAGCCACTTTTTAAAAGCGCTTTCATTTCGGTGCGAATCATTTTCTTCACGCTCATCAGTACGATAAGGTGCCCGGCGGAATTGTATAGCATACAAACCGCGAGGAATCCACAGAAAATCTGCGAGAAGAAGGAAATATATAAACGACTGAGTTTCAAAAGGAATTAAAAAAAAGGAGTTCTAAGGCTGCCGGCAAAGTTAAAATTTTTTAACGATAAAACTCAGGAATAACTTCGGTATCACTTTCGAGATGTAATGGGTAAATTTGTAAAATAATGTTAATACGTACATTTACGGACAATACTTCGTGTTGAAACACGTAAAGGAATAACCTGCTTTTTAAAAAGAATTTCCGAAGTACATTTCATGAATAGAAATACAAAACGCATCATTTACGCCGCTATTGGCCTGGTAATACTTCTTCTTCTGATACTTCCTAAACTTGGCTCGGATGAGAAAAAACCTGCAGCCACCGGCCCCGCACCGGGTGCACGCGGTGTAAGCGGCCCACTTCGTGTTGACGCAATTCTGATGCAACCCGAGCGCCTTGAAAATAAAATAAATACAACGGGCACGATAATGCCGAATGAACAGGTGGAATTGAAAAGCGAAGTTTCGGGGCGAATTACGAAGATATATTTTTCAGAGGGAATGAGCGTTGGGCAGGGCGCGCTATTGGTAAAAATTGATGATTCAGAACTTCGCGCACAGCTTTTAAAAGCTACAACACGCAAGAAACTTCTAGCAGAAAATGAAGCGCGGCAAAAGAAGCTTTTGGAAATGGAAGCACTGAGCCAAGAAGAATACGAGCAGTCGCTAGGCGAAGTACAGAGCGTGAATGCCGACATCGAGCTGCTTAAGGCGCAAATCGCGAAGACTGAAATCCGCGCGCCGTTTGGCGGGCGCATAGGGCTAAAGGATATTAGCGTTGGAAGCGTAATTACGTCAGCCACGCCGATTGTGACAATTATGGACATCACTCCTTTAAAAATTGATTTTTCCGTTCCTGAGCGCTATGCGCAGATGCTTCCGCGCGGGACGCCCATATATTTTAAAGTTCAGGGAACAGGCACAGACTTGCTGCAAGGCAGTGTTTACGCGGTGGAGCCTTCCATTAACCCTTCAACGCGAACGATGAATGCGCGTGCGCTCTACCCGAATGCCGATGGGCGTGTGCTTCCTGGCGCATTTGCCGATGTGCAGGTGGTTTTAAGCGATATTAATAATGCTCTGATGATTCCGACGGAAGCGCTTGTGCCGGATATTGAAGGCCAGAAAGTTTTCCTTTTTAAAAGCGGGAAGGCGATTCCAAAAATTGTGCAGACGGGACTTCGAACACCGGAGAAGGTACAGATAACAGGTGGAATTGAGGCGGGCGATACGGTAATTACGACGGGATTATTGCAAATTAAACCGAATGCGCCGGTGAGATTGGCAGCGGTGAAAAGGAGTTAGTTTTTAAAGTCAGAGAGTTTTTAAAGAGTTCTTTTAAAATTACTTTTTAAAATCGTTATTGTGAGGGGTCTTTGAAAAAGCAATCGCTACAACTTCTCATTGCGATATTCTGATGTAGAGATTGCCGCGTCTGAAGTCCTCACAATGAGGACGCGAGAAAATTATTTGGAATATAGATTTTTAAAACTAAGCTTTTAAAAGTTCTTCGTTAAAGAAAGGAGTTTTTAAAAGTTTTTAAAAATAGAATTACATGAGTTTATCATCCATAAGTATTAAGCGGCCGGTGCTGGCGATAGTAATGTCTATCGTCATTGTGCTGTTCGGGATTATCGGCTATACGTTCCTTGGTGTGCGGGAATTTCCAAGTGTTGATCCGGCAATTGTGACGGTTTCTACAAGCTATACGGGTGCGAATGCAGAGATTATCCAGTCGCAGATTACAGAGCCGCTGGAGGAATCTATCAATGGTATCGCAGGGATTCGCACATTGACATCGTCAAGCAGGAATGGTAGCTCGCAAATCACGGTGGAATTCAATCTTGAGGTGGATTTGGAAACGGCTGCCAATGACGTTCGCGACCGTGTGGCGCGTGCTCAACGAAATCTTCCGCCTGATGCTGATCCGCCGACTGTTGCGAAATCTGACGCTGATGCGAACCCGATTGTGATGATTACGCTTCGCAGCGAAAAGCGAAATCTGCTCGACCTCACGAGTATTGCTAATAACATTTTTAAAGAGCGCATTCAGAATATCCCGGGCGTGAGCGAAGTGCGTATCTGGGGCGAAAAAAAGTATTCTATGCGCCTGTGGCTCGACCCAACGCGAATGGCGGCTTTTCAGCTGACACCGCTGGACGTCCGCACGGCCTTAAACCGTGAAAATGTGGAGCTTCCGTCGGGAAGTATCGAGGGAAATAACACCGAACTCGCGGTTCGTACAGCGGGGCGGATTAACACAGAAGAAGAATTCAACAATTTGATAATCACGGAAGCGGGCGGTAGAATTGTTCGTTTTTCGGATATTGGCTACGCGGCAATTGCGCCGGAGAATGAGCGCACAATTTTAAAACGTGACGGCGTGGCGATGGTCGGGCTAGTGATTACGCCACAGCCAGGTTCGAATCAGATTGAGATTGCGGATGAATTCTACAAACGCATCGTGGATATTAAAAGAGATGCGCCTCCGGATATTATCATGGAAGAAGGGTTTGATAATACCCGATTTATCAGGAAGTCAATTCTGGAAGTTGAGGAAACAATTTTCATTGCATTTGGGCTAGTTGTTTTAATTATTTTCCTGTTCCTCCGCGATTGGCGGACGACGCTGATTCCGGTTGCTGCGATTCCGATTTCCCTTGTTGGCTCATTTTTCATCATGTATTTGATGGATTTTTCCATCAATGTGCTGACGCTGCTGGCGATAGTGCTGGCAATCGGGCTTGTAGTGGATGATGCAATTGTGGTTCTGGAAAATATTTACGCGAAAATAGAGGAAGGAATGCCTCCGCGCGAGGCGGCTTTTAGAGGTGCAAACGAGATTTTCTTTGCGGTAATTTCTACAACGATTGCGCTTGCAGCAGTGTTCTTGCCGATTATGTTTTTGCAGGGAATTACGGGGCGGTTGTTCCGTGAGTTCGGTGTAGTCATTGCAGGTTCAGTGATAATTTCAGCTTTCGTAGCGCTTACACTCACGCCGATGATGTGTGCGAAGATTTTAAAAAGCAGTAAAGGACATAACTGGTTTTACAATAAAACTGAACCGTTTTTTCAAAGAATGAATAACGGCTACCGTGACACTTTAAAAACCTTTATGGATGTGCGCTGGATGGCGTTCGTGCTGATGGCGGCTTCGGGATTCCTGATTTATTTTATTGGAAAAGACCTGCCAAGCGAACTCGCCCCGCTTGAAGACCGTGGTGCAATCCGCATGAATGCAACAGCCGTGGAAGGCGCTACATTTGAATACATGGACCGCTACATGGACGAAGTGGTGGAAGCAATCCAAGATTCAGTACCGGAATCTTCAGCAATAATTTCCGTTACATCACCGGGCTTTGGTGGCGCCGCCTCGACGAATTCCGGCTTTGTCCGCCTCATTTTAAAACAGCCTGAGGAACGTGAACGGTCCCAGCAGGAAATTGCTGCAAATGTTTCAAAAATAGTCGCTAAATTCAGCGAAGCACGCGCCAATGTGTCACAGGAGCAGTCGCTTGGTGCTCGCCGTGGCGGGCTTCCCATTCAATATATAATCCAAGCTTCCAGTATTGATAAGCTTCGTGAAGCAATCCCGAGATTCCTTGAAGAAGCACGCCAACATCCTGATTTGCAAACTGTGGATGTGAATTTAAAGTTTTCAAAACCCGAAATTGAATTAACAATTGACCGCAACCGCGCACGCGACCTTGGAATTTCCGTACAGGATGTGGCGCAGACGCTTCAATTTGCCCTCAGCGGCCAGCGTTTTGGCTATTTTATCCGCGAAGGAAAGCAGTATCAGGTCATCGGGCAGGTGGCGCGTGAAAACCGCAATGAGCCGCTTGACCTGCGCTCGCTCTACGTGCGAAATAATCGCGGTGAATTAATTCAACTGGGAAGTGTAGTAACGCTAGATGAGATGAGCAGTCCGCCGCAGTTATACCGTTATAATCGCTACGTTTCTGCGACGATTTCAGCAGGACTGACTGAAGGAAAGACGATCAGTGACGGAATTGCCGCAATGGATGCTGTTGCAGAACAAACGCTTGACGAAACATTTACAACAGCGCTTGACGGCGAAGCGCGCGACTTTACGGAAAGCTCATCAAGTTTGCTTTTCACGTTTATGTTTGCGCTTATTCTTATTTTTCTCGTGCTTGCCGCGCAGTTTGAAAGCTTCCGCGACCCGTTTACGATTATGTTTACCGTTCCGCTGGCGCTTGCTGGCGCGCTCTTGTCGCTCTGGTATTTTGACCAGACGCTGAATGTATTCAGTCAGATCGGTATCGTGATGCTCATAGGGCTTGTTACGAAAAATGGTATCCTTATCGTGGAGTTTGCTAACCAGCGACGTGAAGACGGGCTTTCCGTAATGGAGGCGGCGGAAGATGCAGCGGCCTCACGGTTTCGCCCAATCCTCATGACGAGCATGTCTACAATTCTCGGAACGCTGCCAATCGCACTCGCCCTTGGTGGTGGTGCAGAAAGCCGTGTTTCTATGGGTATTGCCGTTGTTGGTGGATTGATTTTCGCGAGTATTCTGACGCTGTACATCATTCCTGCGATGTACACATACATTGCAGCAAAGGAATTAAAAAAGCACGATGATGATTTTGATAGGCCGACAGTCGTACAGAAAGAAGTTCAGCATGCATGATGGTGTTTTAAAAAGTTGATATACTTATAAAGCTTTTTATACCGCAATTTCTATAGTAAATATCCCCGACTGCTTTAAAAATACATGCCAAAAATCCTTTTAAAAATATTCATCGGAATCCTCCTCATGTTGCCTTTTAAAGGCTCTGCGCAGGAGATTCTCACTCTGGAAGAAGCGATAAAAATTGCGCTCGAAAGTAATTACTCAATACGTATCGCGCGGAATGATGAGCAGATTGCAAAAAATAATAACACTATCGGCAATGCGGGCTTCCTGCCGTCGGTCGACGCTGATGCGCAATATAATGCAAGCATTACCGATACGCGGCAAGAATCTGGGACTCTTGGTAACCGTGAATTTAATGGCGTAGAGGCAACAAATTTTGGAGGAGGAGTAGGAGCTACATGGCTCGTGTTTGACGGTTTCCGCATGTTTGTGGCGAAAGACCGGCTGGAGGAACTGGAGAGCATTGGACAACTCAATACGCTGATTTCTGTTGAGCAGACAATTGGCAATGTGAGCGCGGCGTATTATGACGTCGTGCGGCAAAAACAGCTTCTCGAGGCGCAGCGAAATGCTTTTAGAGTTTCAGCCGAAAGGCTCCGTATCGCTTCGGCAAAAGCGTCCGTTGGTGCTGGTTCAGGTTTGGAGCGTCTTCAATCTCAAGTGGATTTTAATGCAGACAGCTCAGAAGTTTTGAGGCAGAAATTAAATATCGAATCGGCAAAACAGTTTTTAAAACAGCAGCTCGGCCAGCCCGAGATGGCGGATTTTGACGTGATTGATTCCATTCCCGCGCCGGGTGTTGGGTCTGAATCAGAACTTCGCTCACTTGCCGGGCAGCAAAACCTGCTTTTAAAACTTTCCGAACAAAGCAAGCGTCTTTCCGAGCTTTCCATCAAAGAAGCCAACTCGCTGTGGTGGCCGCAAATTGCTCTCACCGGCGGCTATTCGTTCAATCAGCAAAGCAACGAAGCGAGCATTTTCCAGTTCAACCGCAGTTCTGGCTGGAATTATGGCATTCGTGCAAGTGTGAATCTATTCGATGGCTTTAATACGCGCAGGCAAATTGAAAATGCAAAAGTGGAAGCCGCAACGCGACAGCTGCAAATTGAAGAAATTCAGGCGCAAATCTCTACACAAATGCAGAACGCATACAGGAATTTCTCCGCCAGCCGCGACATTCTCGCCCTCGAGCAGCAAAATCTTGACATCGCTCGCCGCACGGCAAATATCGCACTTGAGCGTTTTAAAATCGGCAGTTCCACGCCGCTCGAGCTGCGTGAGGCGCAGAGCACATTTGTCTTGGCACAGGCACGCCTTCTGACGGCACAATACCAGATTAAGATTGCGGAATTGGACTTGTTGCGTTTAAGCGGGCAGATTATTCGCGCTGGGTTTTAAAGAATTGGATGCTGAAACAGAAAAGCCATTTTTTAAAGTAATGGCTTTAATACTGGCTGTTAATTGTGCGGGTGTAGTGCCACTTATTTCTTTCGCTGTCAACAAATATTGCGAAATATCCATGCTCCTGCGTGATTTCCGCTTTTGGCATTAGCACCTTTCCGCCACGGGCTTGATGCGGTTTTCATTACCGCCATTTAGGTACACCAGCGTGCCATTCATGCCAGGCATCTGCCACAACTGCGCCGCTTGCAGGTGCTTGTACGAAAAAGCTCATATCGAAATTACCCATTTTGCTCATAGGCATTTCTATTTGAAGGATCGTGCTGTAGAATTTCTACAGCTCGATTATAAAATCAGCTATGGGGATTTCAAACCAGGTGATTGGTTCGGTGTTTCAATCGCTTTTCCTCTAAAAAAAATATTTGGTGAATTGTGCTATGAGAGAAATCTACAAAATATTCTGGACCGAAATGTTAAGATCTTTATCAA
>DASPKH010000067.1:0-5047 GCA_035628175.1 Patescibacteria group bacterium | reverse complement strand
ATAAAAACGAAAGTAAAATAATACGATTACTAGCCAAAATTCCCAAGAGATATTATCATGCACATTATTCGTTCTCTTTGTCCAAAAAGTCTTTTTCTTCATTAAGGAGATTGAAAATTCAGGAAAATAACCTCCTTCAATCTATTTCCTCAAACGCATCATCTCCATTCTGTTTCCTGTTAATCTTTTAAAGAAACGGCGAAGTATCTTAGAAGTATGGGTAAAAGTAGCAGAATATCACAAGATTGAAAGAAACTATAAAAAAACAAAAGCCAGTTCTCTTATTAAGAATTGGCCTTTAAATATATATCAGTAATTGTATTGTTGTATGACCGCATTCTAAAAAGTGAGCTCACTTAAGCTGAAGCCTTACCATGTAAAAACGAAAACGCGCGTCTTAAAAACTTTTAAAAGATTACATCGCTTCTGTTGTTACAACTTTATGCCCCATGGCGAGTGCGCCGTCAAGTGCGGAACCATTTGGTTTCACTATAGAAAGAGTAGCGTTTTTGTCAATTTTCTCATGAAGCATTTTTGAAAGAAGCGTGTCGTTCTCCAACATCCCGCCCATAAGAGCAACCTTTACCGGTCCATTTTTAAAACGCTTTGCAAGGGCTTCGACAAGTTCGCTGAGGTGGAAAGCGGCGCGTCTGATAATGTCGAGGCACACTTCATCGCCGTTACCAGCACATTCCATAACAAGGGGTGTGAGATTATGATATTCAAAGATGCGCTCACCATATGCTGAAACGATAGTACGCGGGTTGGCAAGATCTACTGCCGGATAATTTGCTGCCAGCACATCAGAAAAGTCTGTTTTTGCACCACGTCCGTCAAGTGCGCGAACAACTGCTGTGAGGCTTTCACGGCCTATCCATGCTCCGGAACCCATATCGTCTAGCTCGATGCCCCACCCGCCACAGCGCATGATAGTGCCACCGGAGGTTTTCCCGAGAGCGATAGTGCCGGTTCCACCAATGAGTATCATTCCTTCAGAGCCACCGAGTGCGCCTTCAAGGGCAATAGCCGCATCACTTGTCACAATTACGTCATTTAAAACCAGCTTTTTTTCCCGTGCGAAAAGTTTTAAAACCTGCGCCGAGCGCTTCTGTTCTTCTTCCAACCAGACGCCAGCCAGACCGATCACTACTGCATCCAGCTCATGAAATTCAATTTCTACCTGGTGGCATAGTTCTGTGATAATGTTTAAAAGCCGCTCGCAGGATTCCACAAGGCCCACAGTACCGACGCGCGTGGTGCCGGTGTGGGCTGTTGCTGCGATCTGCCCGTCGCGGTAGAGCACCCCGCGTGTGCGCGAGCCGCCGCCGTCTATGCCGATAAGTATGCCGTCGTAGCGAATTTCCTTTTTGGACATGGCGTTAGGATGTTTTAAAAACACGGTGAGTGGAACATTCAGCAAATATAAAAAAGAAGGCGCTATCAAAAGCGCCTTTTTAAAAAAAGTATTAAAAAAGTTTGTCTTAGAGCGTGTCACCTGCTTTCGGTGGCATCCAGCTTCCGCGTTTCCAGCTGATGAGTTCTATATTGACGCTGCCAAGATACACTTTCATTTTTGCGCGAACTGGTATTTTTGCTTCATCATCGCTAAACCAGCCCTCGAATTTGCCTGAAAGACCGTAGACGCCTGTCCAGTCTGCAATTCCGCTAAGATACTTGGTACGCACAGGATATTGAACGGCATCGATCTCTACATTTTCAACTTTTCCCTGGAAATTAATAGTCGTTTTTACAGTATCGCCTTCGATAATCGTTGGTACTTTGTAATGCTTTTTAGAATCTACATAGTGGCGAGCGAGGAAGAGCAGCGAAAGGCCGTCATTCCACTTTTTGCTTGCGTCCATTGTGCCATTCAGCGTCTGTTTTTTGTTTTTCCATTCCTGCATATAGGTGATTTTATTATCATAATCGAACACGTATTTTGTGTATTTCGATTCTTCATCACCCTGCTTCATCGTGCCAACAAATTGCTGCGAAAAAGCACCTGACTTGTCAATCCAGCTTTCGTAGGTAGCATTAAGGTCAACAAAAGGAATACCGGGACTGGAAGTCATGAATGATTTTGTTTTGAAAACCTGTTTTCCATTGATAATTTCTTTTCCTTCAGTAATAATCTTCACTGTTCCCAGGCGAATGCCAAGATAAGAAACAGAATAGATAATCTCCTCACCTGCGGAAAAAACCTGTGCCTGTGATGATGAATAAAGTGCAAAGAAGAGAGTAAGAATCCTGAAGCAGACGTTTTTAAAAGAACGTACACGGGTTAGAAACGGTGACATGAAGCGGTGCGTATTGTTTTTAAAAATAAAAAAGGGTCCGCTTTTTAAAGCGAACCCTCGTGATAACGCATTCTTTAAAAAATTATTTAAAACAGATGTGTTAAATTATTTCAATTTTGCAAGTTTTTGCGCTTCAGGGAAAAGCTCAAGCGCTTTTTTCACCTGCTTGTCCATCCCGATAAATACTGGCATATAGCCTTTATTTCCCCAAATAGAGCGGGCAACAGTTGCTTTTAAGCTTGTACGTAGAAATTCATTATCAGTTCTTGCCTGTGCTTCATTCCATTCGATACCGGCTTTTTGCGCAGCTGCTTTAAAATCATTCAGCAGTGCATCGTTGACAGTATAGCTTTTTAAAAACTTGTTGAAATCATTTGCATATGTAGTGCGAACTGAATTTCCTTTTCCTTTAAGGTACTCATCAGTGAATTCCCAGAAAAGGTTTTTGCGGCGTATGGCAACACTCAGAGGCGTCACCGTGTCGCTTTTCACTACATAATCTGGAACAATCCCGCCACCACCTAGCACTGGACGTCCTCCTGCAGTGCGGAAGACAGGGCGTGTCGTGTCGGATTTATCCATTTTCTTGATAAGCGTTTCTGTTGATTCACCTTCTTCAAGATCAGCGCGACCTTCCAAGTGGCGATATTTATCTTTGTCTTTGTATTCACGCTGTATCAGGCGTCCCGAAGGAGTATAATAGCGAGAAATTGTCAGCCTGTATGCTGAGCCGTCGGCTAGCTCATACTGGCGTTGCACAAGGCCTTTGCCGAAAGATGTTTCACCTACCACAAGCCCGCGGTCTAAGTCCTGCACTGCACCGGAAACGATCTCACTGGCGGAAGCCGAACCTTCATTGATCATTACTACAAGCGGGATATTCTCAAATTCACCACCATTAGTTGACATAAATTCGTCGTTGAATTCCTCGCGGCGCCCCTGCGTAAAGACGATCTTTTTGCCGCCGGGAATAAATTCATCTGCAATACGGAATGCCTGATCAAGGAACCCCCCCGGATTGCCACGAAGGTCAAGGATCATACGTTTCATACCCTGTCCGCGAAGGTCACGCGCTGCCGTCACAATTTCCTGGTGCGTGGTAGCCGCAAACCTGTTCGCCGTAATATAGCCAACATCGGTACCGTCAATAATAAACGAGGCATCAACGCTGTATAAAGGTATTTTATCACGAGTAATATTAAAGTCTATCAGCCCCTGCTCGCTACCGCGCTTTACGCTGATAAGCACTTTCGTACCTTTCGGGCCGCGTAATTTTTTTGGAACGTCTTCGCGCGTAAGCCCGACAGCATTTTGACCATCAATTTTTAAAATTTTATCGCCGGACTGCACGCCAAGTGCCTCACTCGGGCCGCCGGAAATAGGAGATACTATCGTAATAGTGTCTTTTACAATATCAAATTCTACGCCAATACCGTCAAAGCTGCCGCGGAAATCTTCTTCCACTTTCTTCATCTGCTCAGCAGGAATATAGACAGAGTGCGGATCGAGTTCATTCAGCATTCCCTTAATAGCGGCTTCTACCAGCTTCTGGGAATCAACATCTTCAACATAGTTTTTATATGTATTATTTAAAACATCGTTGAATTTTTTCGATTGTTGCATAACATTGTCGCCGGAGAAGGTCGGCTGTGCAATAAAGCCGATAAAGACTCCGGCGCCAAGGGCCGTAATCCCATACACTGCTTTTTTAATCATCATAGTGAAAACTCACTTTTAAAATATAAGAAAATTGATATGCTTCAAGATTAACGAGGAAAACCGCTTAAAAGGTTCGTATCCTTTTTAAAAAGGAGACGTATAATGTAAAAAAGAAAGTGTACTTTACCGCAGTTCTCCAGACAATAATGATGTTAAATTATGCTAAAATTACGTTTTTAACGCATGTTTTTGAAAGCTTTTTTTTCAGTTCACTTTAGAGTCTATTGTCAATGATTTGGTTTAAAGCCATACACTGTAAGAGTTTAAAAGACTTAGCGTGTAATGACCATCATCCGGCTGATACGATCGCTGCCAGCCTGAAGCTCATAGAAATATATGCCATTTGGAATATCTTTAGGCATGAACTGCATTTCATAAATACCTGCTTCCTGATATTTGTCCACTATTGTAGTGACAAGTATTCCGCGCGTATCATACAGCGCTATTTTTACCCTTCCCGCTTCTTTTAAAGCAAAGGCCACCCTTGTCTCTCCCTGTACGGGATTTGGTATGTTTTGTTCCAGAATACTCGTAGGCGGCACACGGGATGTGCTCAGCATCACGCGCACGTCGCATTGGGCGTTCGCTGAATATGTTGTAGCGATGCTTTCGCCGTGGAGTGGAATAGCTTGTACAAGGCAGTTATGCGTGAAGATAAGTGTGTCTTGAAAACCTTCCAGATGTGTTTCCAGTGGCCTGTAGCAAACCTGTATCCAGCGTTCTTCGCCAGGCATCAACGTGAGGGGAAATTGTACCTGTGGCATGGAAAAATAAAGATTCTTCAGCATATAGGGGGTATTGAAAACGAATGGCAGCAAACCATAATTGGAGATTTTTAAAGAATCGCAGCTCATAAAACCAATGGACTTATCCTTGTATGTAATAGCGGGGCCGATACCTGAAATCCCAGGGAAGTTAATTGTAAATCCCTGGATTGTATCACGCAACTCGCTTACATTACCTATTGAGTCTATTGTGCGAACCGTGTAAAAGCCGTCTTTGTACGGATCAGTGAGAAACCCTGTAAGCCG
>DASPKH010000066.1:0-9230 GCA_035628175.1 Patescibacteria group bacterium | reverse complement strand
ATTGATATTAGAAGGATTGGCGAAATCTTATGTGAGAGGCACACCTCAAACATCGTTAGATGTTGTGAGTATATACTCTATCTTTATTATATCTTTATATAATACTTTTATTAAATACCTATATTTAAGGTGTACATTTCCATGCACAGCATAAGACACACTATACTGTATACATGGTGTACAGACTAAAAAAAACTAACTAACTCTTTTTTTGTTCTTGTACCTTACGGGTGGCTTCTGCTTTTTTAAGTTTCAATGCGTTTACTCTATTCTTTTTTTTCATATTCTCAATAAATTCGGCTACATGTTCATATTCAATATCAGCTGATGTTGATACACAAAAACCTCTGATATTATTGGAAAGGAACTTGACTCCCCAATTTAATTCAAGGTTTCTTTGTAAAGTTTCAAACCTACGGCGCGTACCATATTTTGCTATTAAATCCGCTTCGCCACAAAATGCCCGGTCTAATATCATTTTAATATTAGCTTTTGCGATTTTGGATTTACGAGCACTGATAATTGATTTAATCGCAATGTAGGCACACAACTCAACAAGCTCTTGTTCACTTTTATCATAGTCCCTAAATTCAAATAGTTTGGCGATATTGATTGAAGCAAGAGGCTCTTTTACCGTACTTGCGGGCATCTTTACAATTGATGGAATATCAGCTATAATGGCAAGATTATACACTACTTTCATAACTTTTGCATACTCTACCATCTGCTGTAAAAGCTCTTTAACGTATTCTGGATTGTATGTTTCTACAAATTCATTGTATAACCATTGGGCGTCAAACTCCATATCTTCAAAAAAACGATGCCTGTCATCCCCCCGGATGTCATACGTACTATCATCATCGCCAAACAACTCATCAAGCTCGGATTCTAATTTATAAGTTAGAGGCTTCCTGTTAATGTAGTCGTATATTATGAGTTTGAATGCCTCCTCCGAACTAGCATTAATTTTTTGGGTATAGTCCTTTATACCCTGCGAAATTATACTATTCAAAACTGTCTTCTTATTAGTGAAAACTCCCTTTTTATTAATGAATATACCTTTTAAAAGACTTGGTCTTATTGTTAAAAATCGTGCCTTAGTCATATACTCCCTTTTCCGTCCTTATTAATCTTTTCATTATTTACTTGGTAACTGTAAAAATAATATTTGCGCTGCCTTAAAGAAAATATATTTACCGAGAATTTATCCACATAATTTAAGATACTTGTATAAATCCAGTTTTAGTGTAGGTTGGTGTTAAGGTTTGCATTAATAGCGGTAAGACAGGGTGCGGTTTTACAAGGTTAGTATATCTGCTGATAACAAATATATACGCTGAATAACAGGTGTATAGATTGGAAGCGTAGGAATTCGTGCTCTTTTAAATTGAAAATCTAAAAAGCAGACAGTTTTCTTCCTGTTTAATGCTATTTAAACTGATATTTTCAAGATAGGAAGATGCTGTCGGCGGAACGGTTAGCTTTTAAAAATTGTAGCTATACTGTAACAAACATTCTTTTTTTTCACATAAACAGGACGTTTGTAAGTCAACTTTGGAACCTACCGAAAATAAAAAACCCTACTAAGATTTACATCCAAGTAAGGTTTCATGCGCCTTCCAGCTTGTGCGAGGAGCGGGAATTGAACCCGCACGGGATTGCTCCCACAGGATTTTAAGTCCTGTGCGTCTACCGATTTCGCCATCCTCGCGGCTCTTTATCAATTAAAGAGAGGCAAAAATACGCAAATTCTATATTGAAAAAAAAGTTTTTTTTAAATGTTAAATTTCCGGGAAATTATTAAACCTTTTTCAGCCCTGACCGTCTATGAAAAAAAAGTCATTGATTATTTTTATCATTATAGAATTTTAAAAATGTATCGCTTTTGATTTTGTTCTGTTATTACTGGCAAGATGACTAGCTATTCGTTTTTAAAAGAATATTACACTACGATATTCTGATCGGGGGATCACTTCCATGAAATTTTTACAAAAACACTTTGTTTCAGCAGTAGCTATGATGCTTCTCGGCATGATGAGCTGCGCAGCACCACAAGGTACACGCGACGATTATTTCGGATATAATAATAAGCCGGTAGTCGAAGAAGAAAAGCCGGTGCAACGCCAAGCCGAACCACAGCAGAAAGTGTGGCGCAATCCAATGACCGAAGAACCTCAGACAACGGTCTTATATGAACCGGTATTTGTACCGGTAACAACTCCCTGGTGGGACAGGTATTATGGTTGGGATGATTATCACTACGGACGCGTAGCCGTGATCTATCCGCACCGGATGCGCCATTATCGCTGGGATTACTACTATGCAAATTATCCTGTGTATGGCTATCCATATTATGGCTATCCGGTATATTACGACTATCCGCGCTACCGCGCAGTGACACATGATGCCGAACCGGTGGAAGAGAAAAAAACAGTTCGCCGTGTGGGCGCCTCACGAGGTACCGTAACGCAGGATACGGAAAAAAATACACGCGGCGGTGATAACTCTGGCTGGAACGTACGCAGTCGTGGAAGCTCGACGACCAATAGTGGTAGTGCTACTTCAGCCCAAACCACCGACCATAATTCAACATCATCACGCAGAAAGAGCAGTACCACTGTTTCAAATCCGGAACGCTCTTCACAAACAACAACATCTACCCGTTCACGTGGCTCCTCTGTTAGCCGGGAAGAGACATCTACAACTCAATCAAGTTCATCAAAAAAATCAGTTCCGGACAATTCTTCATCTCGTTCGGAATCAGCTACATCAGGATCAACATCGGGATCGACAACTACAAAATCCCGGGGGCGTTAACATATAATGAAAAAGTTTTTAAAAAATACAGTTATCCAACATTCACTTGTATGTTGCTTTACGCTTCTGGCGGCGCAGTCACTACAGGCACAGTTTATTGAGGATGGGCTTCGGCTCTCCCAGTCTAATGGCTATATTACACCTCGGGCAGGCGGCCTTGGCGTAGCATATCATGGTGTAGCTGACGACTTCGCGGCGCTATATTACAATCCAGCAGGGCTTTCCCTTCTTGGCAGAAGTGAAGTAACACTTGGACTTGGATTTATGCGTAATGCAACTGAGACACACTTCCTGCAGAATTATACTCCGTTTCAGGTAAATTCCACAGCGGTCACGCACGCGGGATTTTCAGCGCCTTTTAAAATTAATGGCAAAAATGCTGCGATCTCTATCGGATACGCGCTTGAGAACAATTTTGACAACATCGTAAGATTCAATGGTTTTAATACAACTTCTTCAATCATTCCCGACCTTAACACCGTAGCTTCAGAGCGGCAACTGGCCGACCTTTTCCTTGGGGGTTTTGTCAACAATAAATTTGTCACTCCGCTCCGTGACAGCTTGCAGCAAAATGCTAACGTACAGGAATCTGGCGGAATTCATACGGTTTCCGGTGGTGCTGGTTTTGACCTTACGGACTGGGTTTCGGCAGGCTTTGCCGTTACAGCCAAAGGAGGCCAGTATAAATACTCTCGCCGTTATACTGAAACGGATGTCAATAATAAGTATAATTCATTTGATGATGTAAATTATACAAACATAGATTTTCAATCTCTGGATATTCGTGATGACCTTACGCAGGATATCGAAGGAATTTCTGCCACACTCGGCGTGCAGGGGAAAATCGCGAATTTCATGCGTATAGGTGTTACAGTCAAATCACCTACTTTTTACCAGGTAAAAGAAAGATTTAGTACGGAAATTACGACCCGTTTCGATAATGCGGATCAATATAATCTGCCAGCTGAAGAGTTCACAAATTCCTATAATTTTACAACTCCGTTTATTTTTGGTGCAGGACTTTCCTTTAATGCGCTCGGCATGACATTTTCAGCGGGAGCGGAATATAATGACGTAACCCAGATGGAATTCACCGATGCTCCGACGGAAGTGATGGACAGGAATTTTGAAGCAATAGAAACTCTCAATGGCCAAACGACGTGGGGCGTTGGCGTGGAATATGAAGTGCCTGTTGCGCCGGTGGTGGTTCGTGCGAGCTATACAACGATCACCTCACCCTACAAAGAGGACGTAGCAGGTGCAAATGCGCGCATTGCAGCTCTCGGAGCAGGAATCTATCTGGCCTCCAATATTCGCCTTGACGGGATGTTCCGATGGACAGATGTTTCACAGCTACGCGCCAATTATGGTAATGGCTCAGGTTCGCAATACATCATGCAGCAGCGCCCGCTGAATATTGCGCTCCAGCTCACGTATCGCTATTAAGCTTTTAAAAGTCAGTTCTAAAGAAAACCTCATCAGTACTTTTGGCCGATGAGGTTTTTTTGCCTTTAACATTAATCCTTTAAAGCTTCTTTTTTAAAAACTCTTCTGCTTCCTCCGGATGGCGGAATTCGATAACTTGTAAATGATCATTCTCTGGATTTTTTAAAAGTTGCGGTGTATTTCGCCGCCCGCGGTGGTATGTCTGCAATACCCATAACAGAATAGAATCGCGGCTCATAAAACTTCTTTTAAAAGTTTCCACATTACCATTGCAGATCACGTCTTTTATAATAACGCGGCGTAGTGTTCGCTTTAAAGCGCGGTAGAGGACAATTCTGAATGGGTAATTTAGCCAGATGATTGTATCAGCCCGCCGCCAGATGATGTCACGAACAAAACCATAGTTGCCAACGACAACCCAGCTCTCCTGCTCAACTTCTTTCACTACCAGCTCTCGCATTTCCTCATCCGGTATTTCAATCCAGCCGGGACGCCAGTGAATATCGTCCAACTCAATATTCGGCGCTTTTAAAAGCTGGGAAAGCTTGGCACCGAACGTTGTTTTACCGGAACAGCTCGTACCGATGACAACGATGCGTTTCATGATTTTAAAAGCTATAAAATTTCAAGTTTAAAAGGTTCTAAAGTTTTTAAAACTATAGTGGCCATATTTTTACGCCATTTTCATAAATCTCGATCGCTCCGGTCGGGCAACTTTGCGCGGCAAGCAGAATATTTTCCTCTGTGTCGGTGCCATAAGCAAACTCAACCATATTTCTATGCTCTAGCGTGAAAACTGCAGGCGAAACCGCCACGCATGCAGCTGCAGAGATACAATTATCCTCAAGTAGTTTTATCGTGTATCTGCCAATAACCTTTTCGTTCATTTCTGTTTTCTTTTAAAAATTCTTAAAAAAACTGCTCTTCATGAAAATTTTCCAAGGGCATTCCTTTTTCTTTTAAAAGCACCTTGACATCAGCAATCATTTCGTTGCTGCCACACACATACGCTTCATGGTCTTTTAAAACATCAAAGTGCCCTGCAATCCATTGCGTTACACGTCCTTCCAGAAAATCCGTCGTTTCGCCGGGTTTAGATAAACATAACTGGAAATTAAAATTGGGAAATTTCTTTTTTAAAAGATTAAACTCTTCTAGCCAGAAAATATCAGCACGTGTGCGCAATCCCCAGTAAAGCGTAATTTCCCGCTTGTCCCTTTTATGTAAAAGTAGGTCGTCTATCATTGCTTTTAGCGGGACGATACCTGAACCTGTAGCGATAAAAAGCAGCTTTGGTTGGCGGCGGTTTTCGTCCGTTACAAACCGGCCAAGCGGCCCTAGGGTTTCGACCTGCTGCCCGATTTCCAGACTTTTTAAAAACTCAGAGCCAATGCCTTCTGGCGAAATATCTACAACAATATCGAACTCGTTACCATCATTTGCTGAAACAGAGTATGACCGGCGTTCGCCTTTTCCATTGATTTTAAATGAAAAATACTGACCGGCACAAAGTTGAACAACATTCTCTGTTTTGAAACTAATCCGGAGAAATTTTTCAGCCCCATCGAGAAACTCCTTCGAAAAAACTTCTGCTACAAACTTCTGCGGACGTGGTAGATTCATATTTTTTAAAAACTATACAGAAATTATAACAGCGTTCCCCGAAGCAACGCAATCGCTATGAGGAAATAAATAACCAGCCCGACGACATCAGCTACTGTTGCTACAAATGGTGCGGAAGCTGTTGCAGGGTCAAAGCCGAGTCTTTTTAAAATGAACGGCATCATCGCACCGCAGATGCTTCCCCACATTACTACGCCCACTAGCGAAAGGCCGACCGTGGCAGCAATGTAAAAGGAATGCAATCCGTATTTATCAGAAAAAAGTGACTCTGCCTCAATGCGCAGAAAACCGATTATGCCAAGGATCAGACCTAGTGAAAAGCTTACCCCAATCTCGCGTCGCAGGATTCTGAGCCAGTCGCGAAGCCTGATCTCACCAAGCGCCAGCGCGCGAATAATAAGCGTTGTGGCCTGCGAACCTGAATTGCCACCACTGGAAATAATCAACGGCAGAAAAAGTGATAGCACAACAGCGCGGCTCAGCTCATGCTCAAAAAGACCGAGTGCATTCGTTGTCAGCATTTCGCCGAAAAGCAGCACCACGAGCCAGCCGACGCGCTTTTGGATAAGTTTTAAAAATGGTGTGGACATATATGGTTCATCGAGCGCCTCTACACCACCGATCTTCTGAATATCTTCCGTTGCCTCTTCCTGCGCTACGTCCATGACATCGTCAAAGGTCACAATACCAATTAGGTAGCCCTCAGAATCTACAACAGGAATTGCAGGTATATCATACTTTTCAAGAATGCGGACGGCTTCTTCCTGGTGTTCGAAGGCAGAAACGCTGATAACGCTGTAATCCATGAGTGATGAGATCATATCATCCTCATCAGCCAGAATAATATTGCGCAGCATAATATCATCCACGAGCCGCCCTTCCGAATCACGAACGTAAATCCGGTTGATCGTTTCGCTATTTTTGCCAAATTTGCGGATATGGGCCAGCGCTCGCTTTATGCTCCAGTCCGGCCGCACCATCACGAAGTCAGGCGTCATAAGGCGCCCGATACTGGCTTCAGGGTAGCCAAGCAACTCCCGTGCTTCCTTCAGATCGTCAGGATTTAAAAGATTAAGCAGTCTGTGAGTGATCTCAGCAGGTAGTTCTTCTAAAAGCGCAGTCCTGTCATCCGGGCTGAGACTGGAAAGGATATCGCGCGTTTCGGCATCGGTTAGCTCCTCTAGTAGTGCATCTTGCTGGTCCGGCTCGAGATAGGAAAAAACCTCGGTAGAAAGTGAGCGGGGCAGACTCCTAAATGTTAGTACGCGGTCATGCTTTTCAATATCGAGCATGAGATCGGCTATCTCGGGTGCAGGCCACGTAGTAAGCACCTCGCGCAGCTCGCTCCACATGCGGGCTTCTATCAGCTCCTGGATTTCCGGTTTTAAAAGTTCTTTGAGCATTCGTTCGCGCAGTTTCCGGTTTTTTACAACACAATTTTGGAGAGCCATGCACGAGGCACAGGAAGTGAATTACAAAAATAACAAAGAGCGCGATGAAATGGTGCTTTTAAAATTTCATCAAATAAAAGGTTTTTTGAACCACGTTGTAAAACTTTTGCGTATATTTGTCTTTTCATCGCTGCACCGAAGTTTTAAAAATATTTTTTTAAAACAGAAACTTTCCCTTGACAAGCAGCAAAAAATACTGTATTTTTGCACTCTCATTTTTACAACAGAGCAATAATTACGAATGGCACACCATAAGTCAGCGTTAAAGAGAATCCGTCAGGACAAAAAAAGAAAATCATACAACCGCTTCAACAAAAAACAAATGCGCGAAGCTTTAAAGGCAGTTCGCACAGCTACTACACATGAAGCAGGCCAGGATGCCCTTCGCATTGCGACACGCATTCTTGATAAAGTAGCAGCTCGTGGCATTATCCATAAAAACAATGCTGCAAACAAAAAATCTTCCCTTGCAAAGCTTATTAACAAGCTAAAAACTGCATAAGATTTTTTAAAAGAAAATTTCCGCACCCGTAGCTCAATTGGATAGAGCATCTGACTACGGATCAGAAGGTTTGGAGTTCGAATCTCTACGGGTGCACACAGCGAAAGCCATTGAATACTGAGTTCAATGGCTTTTTTTATTTGTACCTACTCCCTGATTTTTGTATCAAACCCTACCAAACAAGTAGGAAATATGCACTAATTTGGTCGTATCTTGAGAGCAATTATTTCAGGTACTCTGCTCCTTCCTTAATATTTTCACACGCTGTGGGTCGATCAGAGTATAATGATTCAGTGTGATATTAATATCCTCGTGTCCCATCAGATTGCATTCATCCTCCAGCTGAACCCCGGATTCAAGTAATCGCATACGAAAAGTCTTTCAAAAAGTATAAGATTCTATGCTTAGCTTAGAATTATTATATTCTTCCATATCATCCTTTCATTTTTTACAGCTGAATTTGGCTCGACGGCAGCTAACAGGAAACTTTTACTGTCTTTCGGAAGATTAGCCAGAATTTTTCAACATAAGTGGTTAAGAAAAAATATCGGGCGTATGCTTGCTCAGTTTTCAATATATACTGTCGGTACGTCTTTTCACTCTAGGGTCAGTCCTTCATGAATACAATAACCGGGTGCTAGAGCTGTAAATGGTGCCGGGAAAGGTAGTTTTTTTGGCTGTACTTTTAAAATAAGGGCACGACCGTAATGTGGATATATTTGGTAAGCATCGGAATAAGTGGCTTATTTTGGCGTTTTCTGAAATTTCAGAATCGCATAACATTAACTCTTTAGCATGAATTTAAAAGAGACAACTGGTTCCTATTTTTGCAGCGATATATTGACTATAAGTACCACTATTCAACTGAGTGTTAATCTTAGCATCAATAAAAGTTCTGATATTTTCAATGAATTTCATTATTAGTGTTATAATTGTAAGAATTTAACTTACATAGTAATAAGTTATCATCTCATTGCTTTGGCATTATTTTACAACTACATTTGCAGAAAATTTGCTACGTAATTACAACCATTTTTATCACCACCTAAACTAACTGCAATCTATTGTTGTCAAAGCAGTTATTTCACTAAAAGTTATATACTATGACACCGATTAAAGAATTTACAAACAAGAGACCGGCTGATGAGCTGGCGCTCAACACTGTATTAGAGCTTAATAGGGTACATCCACCATTCCTAATTGATGTACATGTCCTGGTAGAATTTGAAAACCTTCGATTCTTTCATATTTGGAGCAACAAACATATTAAGTCTCAGGAACTAGAATAAATGCTTAGGGTCTGTGCTTTAGCCAGTCTAAAGCCCGGACATTTGTCTGAAAAAACTTCATTTCTATTTCCTTTGGGATTAGCCGCGATATAATGGTGTCAG
>DASPKH010000065.1:0-6988 GCA_035628175.1 Patescibacteria group bacterium | reverse complement strand
TGCGCGAAAAAGTTTGCAAGAAGTTTCGCGTGATGGTCGCCAATCGGGTTCTGTGATTCTATCGGGGTGAGAAAATCGCACGGAATAAGCTTTGTGCCCTGGTGAATCAGTTGGTAAAACGCATGTTGTCCATTTGTACCTGGTTCGCCCCAGATCACAGGCCCAGTCTGATAATCCACAAGTTCACCGTCTTTCGTGATGCGCTTGCCGTTGCTCTCCATGTCACCCTGCTGCAAATACGCCGCGAAGCGATGTAAATATTGATCATATGGCAAAATCGCGTAGGTTTCACTGTCAAAAAAGTTGTTGTACCAGATGCCCAAAAGCGCCAAAATCACCGGCAGATTTTCTTTAAAATCAGCTGTTTTAAAATGCATATCCATTGCATGTGCGCCTTCCAGCAGCTTTTTAAAGTTTTTAAAACCAATAGCTACGGCAATCGAAAGCCCAATCGCCGACCACAGCGAGTAGCGCCCGCCAACCCAATCCCAAAATTCGAACATATTTTCTGTGTCAATGCCAAATTCTTCCACTGCTTCAGCATTCGTTGAGAGAGCCACAAAATGCAGCGCGACAGCTTCATTACTACGATGCGCTTTTAAAAGCCACTCCTTCGCCGTATTTGCATTGGTGATTGTTTCCTGCGTGGTAAAAGTTTTAGAAGCGATAATAAACAGCGTCGTCTCCGGCTTCACCGTTTTTAAAACCTCGGCAATATGCGTACCGTCCACATTGCTCACGAAATGCACGCGCAGATTCGGGCTTTGGTAACTTTTTAAAGCCTCGCACACCATTACCGGCCCGAGGTCAGAACCGCCAATACCGACATTCACGACATCTGTAATCTGCTCACCTGTAAACCCACGCCACTCACCCGAACGCACCTTATCAGAAAATTCCTCCATCTTTTTTAAAACCGCGTGGATTTGCGGCATTACATCTTCGCCGTCTACCATAACGGGTTCACCGGAGAAATTCCGCAGCGCTGTATGGAGCACCGCACGGCCTTCCGTCGTATTGATTTTTTCGCCAGAGAACATCTGCTGAATTGCGGGTTTTACGCCTGCTTCATCAGCAAGTTTTAAAAGCATCTCAAGCGTTTCTTCAGTAATTCTATTCTTTGAAAAATCGAGTAGGATGTCATTGAACCGCACGGAAAACTTTTTAAAACGGTCAGAGTCATTTTTAAAAAGGTCGCGCATGTGGAGTGGTTCGATGGTTTTAAAATGGGTTTCAAGGGATTTCCACGCGGGCAGTTGTGTGAGTTTTGACATGATGTTTTAAAGGAATTTTCTATTTTAAAAAGGATTATTTGAACCCCGTCATTGCGTGAAGTCTTCGACGAAGCAATCGCAAATGCTGCTGACGCGCCATCTCCTGCCTTTGCGATTGTCACGTCACGCAAAGCCACTTCTCACATTGACGAAGTTACGATTTAAACGAAAATATAAAAAGCCCGTTCCTTTTAAAAACGGGCTTTATATTTCTTTTTAAAAATTATTAGTGCATTATGACAAATGATTCAACCTTTGAAAATTTTTCTGTCTGAATTTTATAGTAGTATTCACCTGGAGTAAATTGGGATAAATTACAGTGAAAGTCATGTGTACCGCGCTCCAAAAACATATCAGCAACTGTTGCAACTTCTAGACCCAATATTGAATACAATTTGATTGAAACACTTCCGGCCTGAGCAAGCGAAATTTGGATGTTTGCAGTTTCATGGGCAGGATTGGGGGAAATTCGGACTATCGCACCTTCATCCTGAGATGGAGGAAGGCAGACTGATGTCGGCGATTGGAATTCAAAAATTTTCACAATACTTGGTGAATATCGCGCGAAATATTGCTCCGTTATGAGTAATTCAGGCATACCATTATTATTAAAATCACAGACAGTAATACTATTTGATCCATGTATGTCGAGTGTATCAATAACGCGTCCGAGCATATCTATAGCTATTTTCCCAACAACAATATCTTTTATCCCATCACCATTGAAATCCACAGGATTTATTGCACCTACCAAATTCTCACTAGAAAGAAGCTTCCCTTCTTTACTAGGCCCGGTGATATAACCTGCACCATCAAAAGACCATAATTCCGAAAAATCCCCGCTATTGATCAAACGTATAACCATGCGGTTTGAATACAGTGATGCACCTAAAAATTGTATTGAACCATTACCTAAAAAGTCTCCAACGGCATCTAATCTGAAATTCGTATCAATCCAGACAGGCTCGCTTCCAACGCTAAAATCATAAACCGCAGTCAGAGTTTTTTGTTCTGGGTTCATACCACATACAATAAGTTCTTTGTTTGGCGAATCATTTACATTCCACGCACCGATAAAGCTTGGCGAAATATCAAGCTGGTATTTTAATGAAAAATCCGCATTGTAGATCTTCACTGTATTAGTCTCTCCCATGTATGTAATAATTTCCTTATTTCCATCGCCATCAATTTCTTCAGGGCTACTCCAAAGGTAATACGTTATGGGCATACCTCCTATCCTAACGAAACTGTTTGAATCCTGATCCCATTGAAAGAAATCCGGTTCAAAGTTTACCCACGAAACCAATTCGGGTTTGCCATCGTCGTTCAGATCATCTGTGAGCTGCACTCTCACATCTGTATAGGGAGACGGGATGAGAAGACGCTCGTCATGAAGCTGGATTTTCCTCTGCACTCCGTCAAAAATATATACGGCGGGCGGCCCTCCCATTGGACGGCTAAGACCAACAAACTCGTCAAACCCATCACCCGTAAGGTCGAAATTTCCCTGTTCAGGCCGGTACCTTTTTGGGAAAAAGTACCGTTGCATACCGCTCTCACTTCTACCCTGATGCAGCAAGTTACCGTTAACACCCAAAAAGACTTTTAAAAATGGTGTATTTTCTTCGGTAATGTTATATATGCGGTTATAAAGAATAAATTCACGGGCAGAATCGCCGATAAGATTTAAACTTGCAGCAACAGGCATTGATGATGCCTCAAAGCTTCCATTATCACTTACGGAAGCATACTCTGAATAATTGAGTGGTGAAAGCAGCCATGTAGAAATAGTATTTTTAGTTCTTGCGGTATCATGTTCTGCAATAAGTAATGGAATTTGACCTGCATTATTATTACGCATACTGCCTAATGCAAGAGAATCATTATACAAAGAGCTTGCTATCGTGGCATCTGCATTACTGCGCTTAAAAAGAAGCTGAAATTTACCTTGAGGAATTTGCGCCTGAAGGATTGAGCCGCTAAACAAGAAAACCAACAGCAGTAATTTTTTTTCCATTATACAATTTTTAAAGTTTATTTTTCAAAAGTTAACGATGCCTTATGTAGTAATTGCAGAGATTTAAATTTGTTACAATTTTCCAGCCTCCAGTATTTTTTTTACGAAGGATTGTAAAAGGTGGTGTACAAAAGAAGCCTTAGTTTATAACCGACTACAAAAAAGCCCGTTCCTTTTAAAAACGGGCTGTATATTTCTTTCAAAGAAATCTACTCAACAATCACGGTATCTTTAAAAAGAGTATTATCCGGCTGACGCACAGAAATTATAAACAGGCCGCGACTTTGTGGAGTAAAGCTAATGTCATAGCCCATATGATTATCTTGCCTAAGATATGACGTAGACATTGTACAAGGCCCTTCTACCTTCTCACCATAAAATGTAGCGTGCCCAATATTACCAGCAATATGCAAATCAGCTTTTTTTAAGACGTGACAGCCATCTGCGCCTATTATCCCAAAGATTCTTGCTGAAAGACTCTCACCTAATTTCACCTTGTCAGGTGCATCAATTTTTGTAACACGAATGATAAAATCCGTTTGCTCAATGCTATTTTCGCATGAGGCCAACATAGCTAAAAAGCAAAATGTAACTGCGGCAAATATTTTCATGATCGCTCCTCAGTTTTAAAAAAGTAATACGGAAATAACACGGAGATTTTTGGTTGGTTACTCTTTAAAATTGAGCCTTTTAAAACTCCACCACCACACCACTCTTATCATACAACTCCTCCCATTCCCGCTTTAAAATCCCGTACAGCAGTTCATCTTCAAATTCCCCGTTCTCATTAATTCCGGACTCGCGCGAACGGCCTTCCAGCACAAAGCCGGGCGTCTTCTGGATGGAACGCTGGGAGGCGATATTGGAAACGCGGTGGCCGGTTTCGAGGCGGTGGAGGTTGAGCATTTCAAAGGCAAAGTAGAAAAGGTGCTGCTTGCTGCGGGGCGCTACGCCTCGTCCGCGCATGTGCAGGAGCGTGTCGGCGCCGGTCGAACCCTTCCTTTCGTGAAAATCCTCGATGCTCAGCAGGCTGAAGCCCGCCAGCTCGCCGTCCAGCACCGCATAAAAGCCGAACTGGGTGCGCCGCCCGTTGTGGAACTGCGGCATATAGTTTTCGGCGAGCTCAGCTATCATGTCGTGCTCGTCGGGCAGGCCGCGCAGCATGGCATGGATAGCGTCAATTTTTTCCGGCTCGATGAGGCGCAGCGTGATGCCGTCTGCATGAATCGCTTTGAATGGTAGTGGTTCGTGGTAATCGTTCACTTCTTTTTAAGAACTTTCTTTTAAAATCATTGCACTATAGTTGTATCGCTTAAAAAACTACCATCAGGTTGGATTACCGAAATTATATAAACACCCCGCTTTTCAGGTATAAATTCTAATAACTTGCCCTCATTAATTAGTCGACCGTCGTCTGTAATCATGCCCATCCTGCCAAGAAAAGCGACTGCATCAAAGCACCCAATATTTGGTCCTGATTCATATCTACCGTAAAAAGAAATTACTTCACCACTAAGAATATCCTTACGTTCAATTCTATCAAGACTATAGCAACTATTACCACCTACAATCCCATAAAAAGCAGCAGTAAAACTTTTTCCATACTCTACCTGAGAAGGTGAAGCAATACTATCTATGTGGATAACATAATATTCCGTTTTGATACTATCTTTTCGCCGAACATCATGAGTCTGGTGTATAAAATTACTGCCGCAGGACAAAATGATTGCTATTAAGCTACATAGAAGTAAGGCAAATATTTTCATAGTAATTCACTTCTTTTTAAAAAGTCCGAACGCTCACGCGCTTAATAAAATCAATCGCCAACGTTCTATAAATTTTTGAAACCTCGAAAATTACTGTGACGTAATGTATTCAACTTCAAATATGAATAAACTTTACATTAATTTTTGAGGTATTTCATGAAAACGAGACTTCTCGTACTCTGCTTTTTGACTGCATTTCCACTATTCGGTCAGGGTATGAACAATAACTACCCTTTTGATTCTCTCGACGTAAAAAATTCTTTTGAACTTCTTGGCATCAGGTCTTTTAAATTTCCGCTTAAATCAAATTCAGATGGCGTGAAGCTGAACTACATTGTCGAACAATACGAAAATGGCAAGCTGAAGCAAGAGATAAATCTTTACAAAAGTGTCCTTGAAAAGTTTCCGGCTAATCTGCCGAAATCCTACGCGCAAAATGCCTTTCCTGCGCTTGAGCAAAACGAGAACTTCGTGCGGGTGTATATTTTTGACAGGGCGGAAAATGAAGTGCTGCTCCAGCCTAAATATGACAATATCAGCTTTACGATGAACTTTGATATTGATACTACGAAATTTAAAAACTATCAGTACCGGGCGATGGACTGCAAAACATCTGAACTTACCGGCAAAACGCCTCTCCTCGTGCGCTATTCCAATGAAAAGGGTAAACAGCTGATGAGCTGCCCCGGCGATGCAAAAATTGAGGATATTGTGAAAATGTACGGCTCAGTCATTATCTTTTATGCTGATGCTATCAAGGATTAGCATGTCCTAAGCTTTTTAAAACCTTTTTAAAGAGTCCGCACGCTCACGCGCTTTCGGGCGAATGTGCTAAATGGCTTGTTGCATTGTGGCTTTATATGCTGCGAACTTCAGTTATTGGAAAACTATCTTTTCTCGGACTCTTATTTAAATTAGTTATTATTCTGGCAGCTACTTTATGTAAGCCAGTCAAATTTTCTTCATAATTTAATCTTTCGAGTCTTTCTGCAGTTTGCGGAATATCTAAAATTTCCGAAATATATCCATAATCTATTCTATAAACGCCTCCTTGTACTGAATTCCAACCCAAGCCAAGATTCTTTCTTAGAAACATTACAAGATTATCATCATCAACTATAATTCTATCAACCCAAGACTTCATTTCATCTACACTTGCCCAAGATTTCCATAGAAGTAGAATTAAGTATAAATCTGGTACAGTATTTAACAACTCACCATTTTCTGCCATAGCACGAATACTGGCTACGATAATACCTTTTAGTCTATTTAATTCTTCGGGACTGATAGTTGTGTTTTGTTGATTACCATCATGCTCCCATTGTAGTGCATTTATAGTACGAGCCAAAGTCACAATTGATAATTTATCAGCACTTAGTTGGAGTAGCAGATTAAAACGTTGTTGTTCTTCGAGATTGTTTAACAGTTGAATTATTATAAGTGCTATTGTCTCATAGTTTCGTTGCATTCGTGCAAAACCAACTGGTTCTATTTCCTCCGATAGTTCATCAATCTCAAATAAAAGACATCGAATTAAATCTTCAGATTTATTTTTTAAAGTTTGAGTTTTTGCCCTATTACTAATCAAATTTAATAAAACGCTTAATTTACTAAACCCATCAGAGCGCTTTTTCCCCTGCAGTTCTAATAAGCAATTCTTAAATTTTTCTTTCTCATTTGTCAATTCTAAAATTTCTAAAAATTCACGTTCAGAAATGGAATCCAGTGGAACATTAAGCTGAAAATAGGTTTCACAATACTCTGGGCTACAGATTCTCTTTTCATTTTTCCATTCCGCCTCATTGCTATAGTGGAAATCATCATTCCCTAAAGCCAACTCACCGACCGCATTTAATTCTGGGAATATTATTTTCAATAATCGCTTAATCTTAGGTGGTAAATTTTCTGTATGCTGATTATGAAATTCCGTA
>DASPKH010000064.1:0-4187 GCA_035628175.1 Patescibacteria group bacterium | reverse complement strand
TAGCTTTTTTAAAAATATTTTTTAAAACTGTTAAATATTTCACAAGCACATTATGGAAATGTGAACTTTCCGTAATTTTGCGTTTTAAAAATTTTAAAAGCGCTTTTTGAAAAGCGGTATTATGGAAAAAACTCCCGTTGCTGTTCCACATCCGGCCAATTCAGATAATCTTTCCGAACAGTTTACCAGCTTTGTAAAGCTAGTGGAGATCTTACGCCAGGAATGCCCATGGGACAAAAAGCAGACACACGAAACCCTCTCACACCTGCTCATTGAGGAGTCTTACGAAACACTCGATGCAATTATAAAACATGACGATAAAGAGCTTTCAAAAGAGCTGGGCGACCTGCTGCTGCATATTGTGATGCACTCGGTGATCGCTGAAGAGCGCAGCGCTTTTTCGCTGGCAGATGTTTTACGACAAATATTTACTAAGCTGGTGCACCGGCATCCACACGTCTTTGGCGACGTACAGGTATCGGATGAGAATGCGGTGAAGCGCAACTGGGAAGAGCTAAAAATGAGGGAAGGCCGCACCTCCGCGCTTGAAGGCGTTCCGATCGCGCTCCCGGCCCTGCTCCGCGCACAGCGTATGCAGGAGAAAGCTGCGAATGTAGGATTTGACTGGGATAAACCGGAAGATGTGTGGGCGAAAGTGGAAGAGGAAATTGCAGAATTAAAACATGAGGTTTTAAACGGAGATTTTAAAAAGGCTGAGGCTGAATTTGGCGACGTACTTTTTTCGCTGGTAAATGCTGCGAGATTTTCAAAAATCATCGCTGAAGATTCGCTGCAATTGACGAATACAAAATTTTTAAAACGCTTTCAGTACATCGAACGTGAAGTTTTAAAAAGCGGGCGCCAAATGAAAAATATGACACTCAGCGAGATGGATGAATTGTGGAATGAGGCGAAAAAAAAATGAGAAACAGTTGTAAGGCAGTGATTTAGAGAATTTTTTAACAAACTTTATTATTGTTTTATAAAACTTTTCTGCAAGTTTGCATTACGCGATTAAAACTTTACATAACAAAGACTTAGAAACATAGAAACAATTTATACAGTACAATGAAATTTTTAAAACGGCTGATTCTTATTTCGTTGGCATTTTTTATGATGCTGGCGGGTGGACTATATGGAGTGTCCTTATTTTTAAAAAGCGGTTTTGATGATGAGACTGCAGGCAGCTTTTCGGTAGATTCCCCACAAACGGCGGTACACGATGCTCCTATACAGGAAGCACCTATCCCCGGGCCTGACGAAAATGAAGATGAGCAGCACACAACAGCCATGCCAAAAGCCGATGGTGGCTCACAGCAAAGCTCTATGGTTTCCATTAGCGAGCGCACACCCGCAGTGGGATATGATATTGCAACAAACGCAACAGGCAAAGCACCCGAGCATACTGGACGCCGCATCAATATTGCGCTTATTGGTGTAGATTCACGGCTGAACGACCGCACAAAACACGCTGACGCAAATCATATCATTTCAATTTTTCCTGAATCAGGTAACGTAGATATTACGTCTATTCCGCGCGATACAAAGGCTGATGCGGGTTACCCGGCAGACTCCAAACTTAATATTCTTACAATTGTCCGCTCGAAACGTGGTATCAATGGTTATCTTGCAGAAGCTGCAAAAATTGCCGAATGTGGGAAAATTGATTATTACGTCGAGGTTGGTTTTTCTCAGGCTATGGGAATTTTGGAACTTCTCGGCTATAATGATCCAAGCTCAAGTCTGCAGGTGCTGCGCTCACGCACGGCACTTGGCAATGGTGATTACCAGCGTTCCTACAGTCAGGGGCAATTTGTGCGCCAGATGCTGCTGAAGAATTTCAACCGCCTTACCGGTCTATCAGGTTCACTGCTGGTGCGCGGCGGACTGATGATGGTCGAGACGAATATAACGGCAGATGTGGCAAACGGAATTATTGAAGAACTTGAAAAAGCTAATTTCGGCCATAACCCAAATGCCGTAAGCGTGCGCCTTGTACCAGCTTTCCCTGCAAAATTCAAAGTATATGATTTTACACAGCAGGAAACGTTTACATCACTGAAATCTAAGATCGAAAAATACAATAAATGGCGTGATCCGGTAGAAACAGATTTTGAAAAACCTATTGGTAAATTTAATCCGCTGCCAATGCTCAAAAGTGCACTTGCCTATGGCGAACGCAATGTAGCAAAAAATGCAAAACACGTAGTAGCTCGTCTGAGGACACTTTACGACCAGCGTGCATGGCTACAGGTAGAGGATCCGGTGGAGAGACAGGCTATCCGCCAGCAGTTCCTTGAGATTCTGCCACAGGCGTATGAGAAAATTCAAAAGCCTGCTGAAGCCGAAAAAATACGCAACACAATTTCTGCTGAAATTGAAATATTTTCAAAAGCTAAAATGTAATCCTTTCTAAAAGAGTTCATCATTACTCTTCCCTTTTAAAACCGCTTGCAGTAAACTTTTCTGTAAGCGGTTTTTTCTTTTATAATTCTCCTTTCCTCTGTATCCTACCCGCCAATATTAAATCTTTAAAAACCAAGAAGATAGGAACTCTGTTGAAACTTAGAGGGTTATTTACAGCGTAACTACCGCTGTGGCTATTAAAGGCCGTTAGAGTTTTTAATAGCAAAAAATTCTCACAGCAAATTTTAAAACATCCTGTTCAGGAAAGCCATTTACGCTTTCCGGAGAGATATTATAATGAATGACCAACAAGTGCCGGGACAAGACCCAAATGCCGTCCCATCGAAAACAACAGTAAATGTATATGAGCAGCCTGGTACAACAACGCCTCAGGCTTCATCATCCGGCGTAAATATACAGACTATCGCAATTATTGCAGCAGTCGTGATCGCTGTGATCATGCTTATTAATATGATTTCATAACTCATGCAGTAACCCTCTGCGGAGAGAAAATTGCTGTGCCAAGTACAACATTGAAAGTAATAGATGGAGATGGTTTTTACGGTATAATTTCCGATGCGGAGCTTTTGCAAGGCGAACAAGTGCCCGTAACCCTCGACGATGGGAAAACAATTTATGTGCAATCCGGAATTTTAAAAGAAGTTTCCGATGGTGTATATGGTATTCCTATAAGTTTTAAAAATCTGACGAAAACCGATAGTGAGAAAAGCCACGTAATCCCGCTCGTGCAGGAAAATCTAGATGTCCGTAAAACGGAAATAAACAAAGCGCGGGTAGTAGTCAATAAGATCATTCATGAGCGCGAGGTGAAGGTAGACGAGCCACTTCTGGAGGAGAACGTTCGTGTAGAGCGTATTCACAAAAATACAATAGTTGACAGCCCGATTCCAACGCGACAGGAAGGCGACACAATTATTATTTCACTTGTAGAAGAAGTGCTCGTAGTGGAAAAACGCCTGATGCTGAAAGAAGAAGTGCGCATTATCAAAGATATAAAAGAAGTACACAAACCACAAACAGTAACGCTACAGAGCGAAGAAGTAGAAATTCAAAGGATTCCTTTTCAAAACGATGCCAAATCGCTTTAAAAAGGAATTCCTTTTTTAAAGAACATGTGTTTTTAAAACAAGCAAATGCCTAGCTTTTTATTTAACTTTTACAAGGAGTAATTCGATGAAGACAGTCGTAGGATTGTATGATGACTTTCAAACAGCACAGTCTGTTGTTAGCGATTTAGTAAATGCGGGATTTGACCGCGCAAACATCAGCCTTTTGGCAAATGATGCTGAAGGCCGCCACAGCAGCTCTCTCAATACAACTTCAGGCCCCGATACCGATACGACTTCAGGTGCAGCAAAAGGCGCAGCAGGCGGCGCAGTAGTAGGTGGCGTAGGCGGCTTATTACTTGGCCTTGGTGCGCTTGCTATTCCGGGTCTCGGGCCAATTATTGCAGCAGGCCCGATCGTGGCAGCTCTTACTGGCGCAGGTATCGGAGCAGCTGCAGGCGGCGTGCTTGGTGCACTTACTGACCTTGGGGTGCCTGATGATGAAGCCGAATATTATGCAGAAGGCGTTCGTCGCGGCGGTACGCTTGTGACTTTAAAAACTTCGGAAGACCTGGTAGAACGCGCAATTGACATCATGGATCATCATGGCGCAGTAGATATTCAGGATCGCGTCGAAAACTGGAGACAGTCAGGCTGGAACGGATTTAACCCAAATGAGCAGCACTATTCAAATGACCAGGTTTCTCAATTCCG
>DASPKH010000063.1:0-6104 GCA_035628175.1 Patescibacteria group bacterium | reverse complement strand
GTTCCACAACTTCATCAAGAAAATCTCCCGTCGAACGCCCGCTCATTGCCGAAATCGCATATGGCTCGCCCAGCCCAAGATTATAAAACTCATACGCCGCCTGGTCCATCTCGGCATTATCCGCCTTATTAATCACCAGCGTTATCGGCTTTTTACTCGTGCGCAGCAGGTTCGCCACCTCCTTGTCCATCGGCGTAATCCCGTCTTTGGCGTCACACACGAAAATAATCGAGTCCGCCTCCTCAATCGCCAGCATCGCCTGTTCACGAATCGCCTTGTCAAAAATCTCCTCGCTATTCGTCACGATACCGCCCGTATCCACCAGCATAAAATGCTTTCCGTTCCACTCTGCCTGCGCATAAATCCGGTCACGCGTCACGCCCGGCTCGGACTCCACAATCGCATTCCGCTCCTGGATAATCCTGTTAAAAAGTGTTGACTTCCCGACGTTCGGGCGCCCGACAATAGCGACAATATTCATATAGTGCTCTACGCTGTAAGCTCTATGCTTTAAGCTTTTGTAATTTTTGAATGAATGCAATGAGCATACTTTTTACATGATTTATTTTTGTATTTATACTTTCGTATGCTTCATTTGAAATGTATTTTAGGTCTCTCGCAAGAATCGTTTGATACTCTAACTCGCTCACAGACCCAACCGAAATATAAAGAAAACGTGCTAATTCTGCATCAGAACTTCTGCAACAACCTTCGGCAATATTTGAAGGAACAGAAATCGCGGCTCGCCGCATTTGGCTTGTCAGCGAAAACATCTCATGCTTAGGAAAGCCGGCCGTAATTTTATAAACTTCAAGCGATAACTGATGAGATTTCTCCCAGACTTTTAAAGTTCTAAAATCCTTCATAAGCCACTTTTAAAAATTAGAATAAAGTCAAGACTTTTTAAAGCTTTCAGCATACCGCATACAGCTTACAGCTTATCGCCATCCAACAGCCGCCGAACTATATCCGTACTCGAAATCCCTTCCGCCTCCGCATTAAAATTAGGAACTATACGGTGACGAAGAACCGGCGCAGCAACAGCCCTCACATCCTCAATCGACGGCGTAAAATTCCCTTTCAAAGCAGCACGCGTTTTCGCCCCAAGTATCAAATACTGCGACGCCCGTGGCCCCGCGCCATAACTCAAAAAGTCCTGCACAAACTTCGTCTCCGATGTTTTCGGTCTTGTGGAGTGAACGAGCTTCACAGCAAATTCCACCACATTATCTGCCACCGGCACCTGCCGAATCAGATTCTGAAAAGCAACAATATCTTCAGCGCCAAGCACCGACTGCAAATCCGGTTTCAGATTCGCCGTCGTCGCCTTCACGATATTTACTTCATCTTTAAAAGCCGGGTAATCCAGCCACAGATTAAACATAAACCTGTCCAGCTGCGCCTCAGGAAGCGGGTACGTTCCCTCTTGCTCAATCGGGTTCTGCGTCGCCAGTACAAAAAACGGCTCTGCCAGTCGGTACGTCGTTCCCGCAGCCGTCACATTATGCTCCTGCATCGCCTCTAGCAGCGCGGCCTGCGTCTTCGGCGGCGTCCGGTTAATCTCATCCGCCAGCACGATATTGGCAAAAATCGGCCCTTTTATAAAGCGGAATTCCTTCTGCCCCGTATTGACGACTTCCTCGATAATTTCCGTTCCCGTAATATCGCTCGGCATCAAATCCGGCGTAAACTGAATCCGCGAAAACTTCAAATCTAGCGCCTTCGCCAGCGTGCTAATCAGCAACGTCTTCGCCAGGCCAGGCACACCCACCAGCAAACAATGCCCCCGCGCAAACAGCGAAATCAAGAGCTGCTCCACGACATCATCCTGCCCGATAATTACTTTATTGATTTCCGCTTTAATGCGCTTAATCGCATCCGCCAGGCGCTCAATCGACTGAATATCTGTGCTCATGTGTTTTTAAAAATCTATGAATATTTTTTGCTTTTTAAAGGTCTAACTTACGTTCATTTTTTACGACCGTCATTGCGAGAAGGTCTTCCGACGAAGCAATCGCAAATACTGTTTATCGCGTCCGAAGTATTTGTGATTGCCACGTTGCGCAAAAGCCGCTCCTCGCAATGACAATTTTAAAAACTAGTTTGTTGACTGATATTTCACCGTATCCATTTCAATCGAAATAAATGTTTCCTCGTTGATTGAATGGCGACCGGTAATGTAACCGAATCTCTCTTCATGCTTCTTGCCAGCTAAAACGTATCGTAACTTAAAATCGCCATCGCCAAAAGGATAGTTCGTTATATCTATCTGAAACGTTTTCGATTCAAGCGGCGCAAGTGATATATACTGATGATTTTCAATATTTTTTGCAAGAATTGTCAGCGAATCAATTTTAAAATTGGTAGAATTTGTAACAGTAAAATCAGCTTTAATACTTGAATCACAAGAGCAAATCGTGAATATAAGAATTAGCCACAATGCAAATGTTTCAATACTTCTCACACTTAAGCCTTCAAAAATCTTTTAAAACCTTCACTTCCCCAAATTCCGCCAATGCCCCCTTCAAAAACTCCACATTCCCCGATGCCGCAATCACCAGATTATCAGGTGAAATCCAACGCTGTTGAACGGCAAAGAGTTCGTCCGGCGTCAGCGTCGCAAGGCGTTCGCAAAAGCGCTCGTAAAAGTCGAACGGCAGCTCGTGCAGCAAAATATTCTGAAGCAAATTCGCCACCTGCTGAGGCGTTTCCACACTACGCACAAAGGAGCCAATCGTGTACTGCACTGCGCTGAAAAGCTCATCCGCCGTTATCGCTTCATGTTGTAAACGTTGGAGCTCGGCAATAGTTACTTTCAGCGCTTCTTTTGTCACGTCATTGCCAACGCTTGTATTTAAAATCATCGCCGTGCCCCACTTCCGCAGCTCCAGGTAACTGTGCGCGCCATACGTAAAACCGTGTTTTTCACGCAGCAAAGCATTCGCCCGCGAAAGAAAATAACCACCGAAAATCGTATTGATAATGCGAACCGCCGTATAATCCTCATCGCTGTAATGCACCGCGCGCTGGCCAAGTTGCAGCACCGTCTGAAGCGCTTCCGGCTTTTCAATCAGCACAATACTGCGCTTTTTAAAAGATTCCACTGCCGGAAGTTTCTCTTCATTTTTCTGAGTAATTTCCCAGGCTTTAAAAAGCTTTTCAACGACAGCCTGCGCTTCTTCCGGCGTAATATCACCTGATATAATAATGTGGGGCTGCGTTTTAAAAACGCTGCGATTCCACTCAGCGCATTCATCGCGAGTGATTTTTTGGAGCGTTTCCTCTGTTCCGCGGCGCGGATGCCCATACGGATGATTTTTAAAAAACTCCATCGAAAATGCGAGGCTCGCGAGGTATTCCGGGTCGGCCATATCTTGCTGCAATTCTGCCAGCGACTGACGGCGTACGCGCTCCAGCTCCTCCTCCGGCGTTGTAGAATTCAAAATGCAGTCAGCACAAATCTCCAGCGCCGTTTCAAAATACTGTCCAAGCGATGTCACATTCACCACCGTCGAATCCCACTGTGCCGAAAAATTCATCGCCGCACCGAGAAACTCCAGCTCTTCGGCAATTTGCGTTGCATTGCGCTTTTCCGTGCCACGTGTCATCATGCGCGCTGCTATCTGCGCCAATCCTGCAACAGGTTCCATAGCCGCACCTTTTTTTAAAAGGACTGTGCAGTTTACCAAGGGCTGTGAATGGTCTTCCACCACAAAAAGCCGCCCGCCAAATGACAGCTGCAGTTCGGTAAAAGCCGGGAATTTAAAATTCGGCAGCGCAGTATTTATCGGAGGTTTCGAGCGGTCAAGCGTTTCAGTCATTGGTTAAAATTCTTTTAAAAACTAGATTTTGCCAGTATAATAATTGTAATCTTTAAGCACTGTTGTTGTGAATTGAAAAGGATTCATTTCACTCTGTACATTCATTACTTCGCGCAGCCGCTTGTCGATAGCAAGCAGCGCAGGCAAAGCTTCACGCTCACGACGATTGAGTTCGATCACTTCTTTTAAAACCGTCACATCGCGGTCGGTGAGATTCACCACCTGCGGGAATGTCGGCACGTAGGTATCTTCCACTTTTTTAAAAAGTGTATCCTGGAGCGTGACACGCGGCTTCAATTTTATCACAGTAGTGCCTGCTGCGAGATCACCGAGTCGCTGTCCTTTTCCATTGATAAGGATCGTGATAACGGCTACGGCGCCATTACTGATAGACACATCCACGAGGCGCAGCAGCCAACGTAAGAAGTAGTCTCCGATCGTGGGCTGCGAACCATCCGTTTTAATAACCTTGATTTTTAAAAGCCGTTTGCCCGGCGTTTGACCATTTAAAAGCGTCTCGGTGATAAATTCGTACAGGAGAAACGGAATCATGACGATCACGACAAGCGTCGTGGTAAACGCATCAAATTTAAATGCCGCCGAAAGCGCCGATGTAAGATAGGTCGCAAGGATAACATAATCAACCAGCACTGCCAGGATACGATCGCCTACGCTCGCTGTTTCATACTCGAGTGCTACATTCTGTGCGGTCTGTATCTGGATATGTTCCATATTCTTTAAAAATTTATCAGAATTTTATTTTTAAAAAGTAGTTATAAAAGCGCGCTTTTTCTTATTTTACAGTTTTAAAAAATGTATAGATTTTCTTTTTAAAACAGAATGCGCGAAGCGGCTTTTTTACAGAAACATGCAGACAAATGGGAGCAGTTTGAATTGCTGCTGACCGACCGGGAAAACATGCACCCGGATATCCTGGCCGACCTTTTTGTTCAACTGACGGACGACGTTTCGTATGCGCGTACATACTATCCGGATAGCAAAACTACGAAATATCTGAACACGCTTGCCGCTAAAGTTCACCAGGAAATATACAGGAATAAACGCGAAAAAGGAAATCGCTTTGTGAAATTCTGGAAATACGAGGTGCCGGAGGCTATGTTTGGTGCCCGGCGCGAGCTTTTGTACTCGCTTGTGATATTTGCAGTAGCGGTGCTTATCGGCGTGATTTCCACTGCCCGGGACGATACTTTTGCGCGGCTTATCCTCGGCGACCGCTATGTGAATATGACCCTGGAGAATATCAGGAGTGGCGATCCTCTCGGCGTATATGGCAAGGAGAACCAGCTTGACATGTTTTTCAGCATTACATATAATAACGTACAGGTGTCATTTTATGCGTTCGTGCTTGGGCTGCTATACTCACTCGGAACGGCATATTTGCTTTTCCGCAATGGGGTAATGCTGGGTGTTTTTCATACCTTCCTCCACCAGGAAGGCTACCTTGCAAAGTCACTTACGGTAGTCTATATTCACGGCGCGTTTGAGATTTCGGCAATTATCATCGCGGGCGCAGCGGGGCTTGTGTTAGGCAATTCTATGCTTTTCCCCGGCACATATTCCAGGAGCGAATCTTTTAAAAGAGGGGCGCGGCGCGGTGTCAAGATCATTGTGGGCTTAGTCCCCTTTTTTATCGCAGCGGGTTTCCTCGAAAGCTTTGTGACGCGCTACACCGAGATGCCATTGGCCTTGAGCTTGTTTATTATTTTGGGTTCGCTCGCGGCTGTCATATATTATTTCGTTCTCTATCCTTCCAAAATTTTTAAAAACGAAACCATCCATGCAGACACAAAAAAAATACATAGAATTCCGGCAAAAACGCACATTTGATCAGGTCTTAAACGCCACGTTCGTTTTTTTACGGTATAATTTTAAAAGATTCTTTCAGTCGTTTTTTGCCATTGGCGGACCGATTATCCTCGTGTCAGGAATTCTCTACGGCATGATTTTCTTTGCACAGATGGGAATTATTTTCGGGGACCTTGGCGCAGGTAGTGGCGGCGGTCTGGAACCAGTCACAGGACTGTACGGGCTGGGCGATCTCGGCATTCCTATCGTGCTCCTGGCCGTTGCAGTTCTGATGTTTGGCTACATCCTGCTTTCTGGCGCGGTGTATGAATTTATGGCGCTCTACCAAGAGCAGGGCAGCTCGGAAAATATCACCCCGCAGGCCGTATGGCAGCGTTTAAAAGGTGACATCGGGCGGCTCACCACTTCAACATTCCTTTTTATACTGCTTTTTGGTGGTGCCGTTCTGATTATAGC
>DASPKH010000062.1:0-15691 GCA_035628175.1 Patescibacteria group bacterium | reverse complement strand
AAAAGGCGCTTTTAAAAGCGCCTTTTTTTATTTAAGCGTTATCGCGAAGTTTTAAAACTGCCACACTCTCTATATGGAACGTATGCGGAAACATATCCACCGGTTGTATCTTCACAACATCATACTTCTGATGCAAAATTTCGCAGTCGCGTGCCTGTGTGGAAGGATTGCAGCTCACGTATACCACGTGCGGTGCGGCGATTTCCAGCAAATGCTCGGCGAGGTTTTTGTGCATTCCAGCGCGCGGCGGGTCAATTATCAGAACATCCGGCTTTTCAAGCGTATTTAAAAGTGCAGGCGTTTCTTTCGCATGAAGGTCTTCGCAGAAAAACTCCACATTTGTAATGCCATTCAGCTCCATATTGACGCGGGCATCGCGGATTGAACTCTCGCTCATTTCAATGCCGTACACTTTTTTCGCGCGCTTTGCCGCCGGCAGCGTTATCGAACCCGTGCCGCAGTACAAATCCCACACAACCTGATTTTCATCAATATCCGCGTAGTCCAGAATCGTTTTTAAAAAGTGCTCCAGCTGGTACGAATTCGTTTGAAAAAACGAGAACGGCGAAATCCGGTATTTCACGCCAAGCGCCTCTTCTATCATAAATGGTTCGCCTTTTAAAAGCCGCGGTTCGCCTATCGCAACCGATGATTTCGAATGAGAAACCGCATGAATTACCGTCGTTGCTTCCGGAGTTATTTTTAAAAACTCCGTTTCAAACCACTCCACAAACGCCACTTCCATTTCACTTTGCGGCGGCGCAGTCACGAGAATCACCATAATTTCCCCCGTTGCCCGCGACGTACGAATCACCAAATTCCGCAGGAAACCCGTGTGATTGCGATATTCATACGCCTCGCAGCCATAATGCTTCGACGCCGCTTTCACATCATTTAAAATCTTATTACCCACGGGCTGATGAATAAAACACTGCTCAATATCCAGCACTTTATCATGAAAACCCGGCACATGCAGCCCCAACGCAAAATTCTTGTCAAACTCCACGCCCGACGCGATTTCAGACTCCATCAGCCAGCGGTAGCGCCCAAACGAAAACTCCATTTTATTGCGGTAATAATACTCGCGCGGCGACGGCGCTGTCGGCAAAATCTCGCCATACGGAATCTTCCCAATGCGCTCAAACGCGTCAATCACATGCCGTTGCTTCCACATTAGTTGCTGCGTGTACGCCAGGTGCTGCCACGAACACCCGCCGCACGTCCCGAAATACGGGCACAGCGGCTCCACGCGATGTTCCGACGGTTTTAAAACATCCTCCAGCTTCGTTTCCACGTAGCTTTTTTTCTTTTTCATCACCTGCGCGCGCACCACGTCGCCCGGCAGCGCACCCTTAACAAAATGCACCACGCCCTCCTTCCGCGCTATGGCCACACCCTCAAACCCGATGGCCTCCACCTCGAGCTCCACCGCCTCATATTTCCTGTTTCGTTTCGACATATTTTTAAAAGAATTTTCTGTAAATTGTAAAAACGGCAATACACCATTTTTTAAAAGAATTTTCGTACATTAGAGCATGCAAACTTACGACAGTTTTTTTAAACAGTCTGCGTCCGTCATTGTGAGAAGGTCTTCCGACGAAGCAATCTGCGTTTTAAAACTCTTTTAAAAGCGCAAAAAGTAATATTTGTCATTCCCCTGGAAAGGGGAATCAACGTCAGAAGAAGTTGAAAAATAATATTGTACACTTTTAAAAGTGCTGTTTTTAAAACGAAAACTGTAACCTGACGCGTTCAACCGGAGTTGATTCCCCTTTCCAGGGGAATGACAGACGTGTAAAGTTTTTAAAAGAATTTCTTGTGTCCGGTCGTACATCATTCCGGCAGCAGTGGGCGGTCACCCTTGCCGTCCGGGCAGCTGTTTTTAAAAGAATTAAGATTGAAAAATGAGTTTTAAAACATTTTATATTGCTTGGATTATCACCTTTTTTCTTACAGCAACTTTTGTCTTTACAATTAAGAATGATGTAATTGACAACTTATACGGTGTAGTTCAAGATGAAGGTTCTTTTGAAAATTATGCGCGGCTTGGAAAAGCTCAGCCAGTTAAAAATGCTTTTGGAATAGCATTAGTAATTTTAGCTTGTGGGCTAATTTCCCTTTCATATCATGCAATCACTAAAAAGCATTATGGCGTAAGTAAATTAATATCAATTCCAATTTTGATTATTGGAATTTTAATGATTTTTATGGGATTAATTGCGGCAATGATTCCAAGTGGCGTAATGTTGTAAATTCAATTTTAAAAAGCTTTAAAAAACTAAAAAATGATAGAAGACAATTTCGAACCCGTAAAACTCAAGCTCTCCACGCTGAACGACCATCTGGAGAAGTTCATCGCGAGCTATGCCGACAAGAGCAAGGAAACGCGCGGCACCTACCAGCGCGCTTTAAAAGAATTCGTCGTGTTTTTCGCGACCGACAGGAAATTCCAGTTTCGCGTGCGCGACGTGGAGCGCTATAAAAAATATCTCAAGCAGACGAAAAAGCTGCAGGACATTTCCATTGCGACCTATCTCACAGCGGTGCGGCGCTTCTGCCAGTACCTCGTGGAGGCCGGCGTTATCGAAAAAAACCCGGCGAAACGCGTTCAGGGCGGGCGACGTCCGCAGGCGCATAACCGCACGTTCCTCACGCTCGCGGAAATTGAGCAGCTTTTTGAAAGTATTGAAAAAGAGACAGCAACGGGGCTTCGCGACCGCGCAATCATTCACACGATGATCGGCTGTGCGTGCTCGGAGCTGGAAATCACACGCGCAAACATCGGCGATTTTAAAAAGGACGGCCGCAAGCATCTTCTCCTCGTGCAGGGCAAGGGCAAAGCGATAAAAGACGAAACGATTCCCGTGCCGAAGCAGGCCGCCGAAGCCATCGGCGACTACCTGAAAACCCGCACCGGCGAACTCTCGCCCGAGGACGCGTTGTTTGTAAGCTACAGCAACCGTTCGCAAAATCAGCGCATGAGCATTCGCGGCGTCCGTGAGGCCATCGGCCAGCGTTTAAAAGCCAGTGGCGTGAAAAAAGGACGAGATTTAAAGCTCACGCCATTTTCGCTCCGCCATACAGCGGGGATTTTGCTGGCTGAAGCCGGAACGCCTGTGGAAGAGCTCATGCGGCGTATGCGCATCGAGTGGCGCCCAACGGCAATGCTGTATTACCGGCAGAAAGGCAAATTGGCAAATGATGCGCGGGAGAATACGCTGATGGAAATAGAGAGCGAAGTGGAGTAATTTTAAAGAAAAGTTTTTCAAAATGATAACAATTATCGCCGTTCAAAATAAAGAACTAAAGACTCTGACCATGGAGGAATTCCGCACGGCACAGGCACAGCTTGATTTTAACGAAGCGCAGTACTGGATTGACCTTGAGGATCCAACAGAAGAAGAAGAGCAAATAGTACTTCGTGAGCTTTTCTGCTTTCACAAACTCGCAATTCTTGACTGTCAGCGTGAACGTTTAAATCCTGAACGTGGCGACCATCCTCCCAAAGTCGAAGATTATGAACGGTATCTTTTTGTGATTTTCAATCCTATTGATCCGCCTATTGAGCAGCTTGATTATATTCCTTTAAAAAAACAAAAAAAGCCCGCGCTCTATGTAGAATTCCCAACGCGTCAGATCAATGCTTTTCTCGGTAAGAATTATCTTGTGACGCATCATTACGAGCCGTCAGCCAGCATCTCTCATGTACGTGAGCTTTGTGGCAGGAATACGCACATGCTGGATCGTGGTCCGGATTATGTTTTCCATCTGATAGTCGACGAACTGCTGGACAATTACGGCCCACTGACGGAATACCTCGACGATATGCTGGAGGACCTTGAGGCCAATATTTTTACCGATAGCCAGACCGTGACCCTTGTCTCAATCCTTAATATAAAAAAAGGAATCATGCGTTTAAAAAGGATCACTCATTATCAACGTGAGATTCTGAGCAGGCTATCGCGCGGTGAGTTTGAATTGATTTCAGAGCGCGAGATTTTTTATTATAGAAATGTATATGACCATATTGTGCGCACTTCTGATATCATTGATAATTATCGCGAAAGCATATCTGGCCTTGTAGAACTCTACATGTCTGTAACGTCAAATAAGCTTAACCAGGTGATGAAAGCGCTGACCGTGCTTTCCAGTATCTTTCTCCCGCTCACATTCATTGCCGGGGTATATGGCATGAATTTCGAGTTCATGCCGGAGCTACACTGGAAATACGGTTACCTTCTGGTATGGATTGTTATGATCTGCGTCGGCGCCTTCCAGGTATGGTTTTTCAGAAAAAAAGGCTGGCTGCTGGATCTGTAATAATGAAACTTACATTTATTTTCACATTAGTATCATTCGCAGCTATCTTTCAAGCCTGCACACTTTTAAAAGATATACCCTCCGATGGATTAGCTACCGGAGTGTACGATCATTCATTTGGCGATTCCATCTATACTTCATACCTAGAAAATATCGGCGACACGGTTTTTGTAAATGTTCTGAATAGTCAGTCTTTTCGATTTGAACTCCCTTTAAAAAAAGATGGTGGCCCCGACACACAAAGCCATCTTTTCAGCCGGAGAACATTTGACCTTGATATTATTACAATCCCTTTAAAACTAAGGCCCTCCGTGGGTGATTTTCCGCCCCAGCTCAATACAGATTTTAATGGGAACATCTTTATCGGATCACGCTGGGACAACTTTATAATGGAATATGGCCGCTCACCCATCGGCACACTGCACCAAGAGATAACGCACTACGGCTATAGCATTGGTGCGTTCGGCGGGCTGGGCTCTACAACTATGAATCCGTGGGTGACGAATGAGGCGATTGAAATTGAATACGACGGCGTCATTGCGCTGGCAGGAATTTCCGGTACTGTCGCTATCAATGATTTCACACTTGGCATGGGAATTGGGATCGATTTTTTGCTGGATAAAAATCGTTCGGTATGGATTTATGAGAAAAAACCGTGGCTGGGATTGACATTTGGCGTAAATTTAAACTAAAGTTTTAAAGGAAATTCCAGATGTTTTCATATTTTCGTAATCGCCACATTCCTTTACAAAGCAAACTGTTATCGTGTTTTTAAAAAGTTTTTTTCTCTGTATAATTTTCCTCGCTTCCACGCTTTTTTTAAAAGCGCAGCCGGACGTGTTCTCTGTTACCATGCCCGATGGCAGGAAAACTTCCCTCAGCATTTTTACCGTTAATAATCACGATTATTTTTCTTTTAAAGAAGTTGGCAGGCGACTCTTCCCCGGTAGTGTCCTCATCAGTGGTGGCACGGAGATCTCTTTTAAAAACACGCTCCTTCGTACTGCGCCTTCCACTTTTTTTGTGATCTACGAAACGCCCGATGACGGGATTACGGCGCAGATGAACCTGCCGTCACTCAAAATCGGGCAGGAATTGTACGTGCCAGCGCCTGGTTTTTTGCAGAGTTTTGAAACATTAGGGATTTACCGGATTGTGCTGCTTGAAGAAAGAAACATTATTTTTAAAAGAGCGGAAAAAAATCTTGTAAAAGCTGATCAAGAGCCTTTTAACAATAATCCAACTGTGAAACTCCCTTCAATAGAAGCCGAAACCGAGGATGAAATTCCTAATGTAACCGCCGGGCCACGCACCTTACCGCCGAAAACAATTTTGCAGCAAAGCGTGGATGAGTTTAAGCCAAAAATTGCTCGGGCAATCTCATCTTTAAAGACCGGCTGGCCTTCAGGTGAAGCAGCAAAAATACAACCCGAAAAAGAGCAACCAAAGAAAGTCATTCCGATACCAAGGGTTGATACAATGCGCGTCCCGCAGGCAATTCCGCCGAACCACTATGTCCTGCCGCGCGATCTGCGCCGGCGTGCGCTGGAGCGAAATCGTGACAGGAGTTTTAAAAATGACGAGATTCCTTTTAAAAACCGCCCGCTTTACGCCTCACGTTCACTGATAATAGAAACTGACAAAACAGCGATCACCAAGATTGAAGTAAATGACAAAAAACTTTCTACGGAAATAATTTTCACCGCTAGCAGTGCTATTGAGGATTTCCATAAGCCGGAAGTTGTAAAAAAGGAAATTACCTTCAGAATACCGAATTCCCTTCTGCTTTTTAAAAGCAGGAATATTTTTAAAAATCACGCGCATGTACGTAATTTTCAAAGCGCGCAGGTTCGTAGCTTTTCCGTTTTTACCTTTTCACTAAATGAGCCGCCGCAAAGAGTAACGGCGCGGAGGATTTCCTCACAGAAAATTGTATTGGAATTTTTTAAAAACGAATCAGGAAAAAGCAATCAGGATGTTGCTACAAAAGCAGGAAATTCTGTAAAGACAGAAATTATACGAAAGGAAAGAAATAATAAGGACCGCTGGAAACTTGATGTGATCGTACTTGATCCAGGCCATGGTGGCGAAGACCACGGCGCCACAAGCATCAACGGCTTTAAAGAAAAAGACATTACGCTAACGATTGCAAAGAAGGTGGAGCTGCTTTTAAAAAAGAGTTTGCCGACGACGAAGGTGGTGCTTACGCGCGATGATGATACGTTCATCGAATTATACCGGCGTGGTCAGATTGCCAATGAATCAAATGGTAAATTATTTATTAGTATTCACTGTAATTCCATGCCGAAAAAGCCCCATCCGGCGAATGGCTTTGAAACGTATATTTTGCGTCCAGGGCGGAATGAAGATGCCGTTCGCGTGGCAGACCGCGAAAATGCTGCGGTAAAGTTTGAAGATGAGCAGAAACGTTATAAAAAGATGACTGATGAGCAGTTGATCATTGCGACAATGGCGCAGAGCTCATTTGTAAAATTCAGCGAACATTTTGCGGAATTGCTCCAGCGGGAGGTTTCGAAAACAACGCCGCTGCACTCGCGTGGGGTTAATCAGGCGGGTTTTTATGTACTCGTGGGTGCATCTATGCCCAATGTGCTATTTGAAACAGCTTTCTTGTCAAATGAAGCCGATGAGGAATTTCTCGTCTCAGAAAAAGGCCAGCAGAAAATGGCCGATGGAATCGCAAAAGCAATTGAAAAGTACGCCGGCGAATATGAGGAGCTTTTAAAAAAGCGTTAATTTTAAAACCTATAATTGCGCAGAAGTTTTCGCTTCAGCAGAATCTGCTACAACATCCCGCTTGTGGTTCCACGAGAAAGCGCACATACGATCGCGTTCAGACTGGCGTACAGTTAGCCCCGTTACTGTAGGGCGCTCCTGCTCAAACGGCACTTTTTCCTGCTCGCCTGCTTCAAAACCATACATCCAGATCGGCGTTTTGCCATCAAGAAAAACACGTGAAGTATTTGCCACGAAATGCTTGCCGCTGTAAAGATTTTTCATACGCGCGCGAAGCATTTTCGTTTGCTCGGCACCACGGGAAGCAAGTTTAAAATCGCGGGAAGGATTGAATTCAGTTGAGTCTGCAAAGGCGAGAATCCGCGCCGGACGGCTTTTATACACCAGAACAGGCGTTCCCTTTTCCACACTTTGAAAAAGCTTTTTACCGTCCTCACGGCCAATCCTCACACACCCATGCGATGAGGGGCGATTACCGAGATTCCAGTAATAGCCATTTCCATCAAGGCCATGAAAACCGATATTGCCGTTGAAACCAACCCACCAGTGAAGTTTTGCGTCGTTGAATTGTTTTGATTTCGCCATTTCAGCTTTGCCCTGCACAGCAAAAATTCCGGTTGGCGTTTCCATACCGTCACGGATAAATTTATTGCCGGAAGAAATTTTAAATTCTATTTTCTTTCCATCGCGGTAAATAAGACGCGCCATCTGCTCGGTAAGCGAGATCTCGATATACTTGTCGCCTGTAACAAAGACCGTATCACGAACGCTCATATAAGCGAGCTGGCTGGGCGGAATTGCAAAGCGCGGCTTTTCTGACTGCGATTTTAGCGCAACGGGAGCCGATGTAGTAAAGGCACTGATGGTGATCCAGACGGCAAAAATGGCCGGACAAAACATGGTAACTACGTTTTTCATAATGCCAAAATAAGAAGCGTTTTCCAATCTGTCAAATAAAGTTTTTAGTTTTTTAAAAATGCGATAAACTTTTATTTTTAAAAGACTTATCAGCAGTTTTTAAAAGGCCCAAAATTTCCCGGATTTCCATTGGTAGAATGGAATCGGGAGAACTTCGTCTTCTGCCCCATTATAAACAAAATATTTTTAAAAGAGTTTTTTTCTTTTAAAAACACGGATTTACAGGATTCGATACTCTAGATTTTCATGAATTCATCACAACCGCAGCTCACAACAATCGGTGTTTTAAAACGATCGCTACACTTCATAAAACCGTTTAAAGGCCTGCTTTTTTTGCAGATCACGCTCAATTCCCTTTTTGCAGTTATCTCAGTTTTTACCATCGCCATTGTGCAGCTTATTGCGCAGGTGCTTTCCGCCGGACAGCCGCTTCCTGCTGAAACACCGAAAAACCTTTCGCAGCTTGATTCGCTGAAGGAAAACTTCTTTAATTCAGTAAAAAGCCTTGTGGAAGCACCAACGCAACAGGGAATCCTCGTAAAATTGAGCTTCCTTATTATCGGCCTTTTTGTTTTTAAAAATATCGTCAAATACGCCAATTCCTTAACGTCGCTGAAGCTGGAAGAAGGCATTATAAAAAATATCCGCGACCAGGTATTTCAAAAGCTTACATCACTTTCCGTAGATTATTTTTCGCGCAGCAAAAGCGGCCACCTAATGTCTGTGATCAATAATGACGTAGGCGTTGTAAACGGTACGACGGTTTCCTCTTTTTCAACGTTCCTGCGCGAGGGAATCCAGGTAGCACTGTATCTTTTGCTGTTAATCTCACTTTCGCCGCGCCTAACGGCGATGGCATTCAGCACGAGCATTTTAAGTTTGCTTGTGATCCGCATGGCAACGAAATATTTAAAACGTTATGCAGGTCGTATGCAGGAAGCGATGGCCGACTACACCTCTGCGCTCCAGGAAACGCTTAACGGCATTCGCATCGTGAAAGCGTATAACGCAGAAGGAAGCGTTGTCACTCGTTTTAAAAACCAGACAGCACATTATATTGCTTCGTCTTTAAAACACCAGAAAGTGACATCACTGATTCCCGCAATCAACGAGATTTTTGCTATTAGCGCGCTTGCCGTGGTATTCTATATCGGTGGAATGGAAGTAGCCGAAGGCACGATGCGCGGCGATGAACTCTGGGCGTTCCTCTTTGCACTTTTCACGATTATGGCGCCAATTGCAACAGTAGTGAATACAGCCGCGGGGCTACAGCGCGGCGTTGTCGCCTCCGAGCGCGTATTCGCTGTACTGGATGAAGAACCCCTTGTAAAATCCGGCAGAACAATTTTAAAAGATTTTAATGACGCTATTGAAGTGCGAAATGTAATATTTTCATATGGCGAAAAACCTGTTTTAAAGGATGCCTCATTTATTGTAGAAAAATCAAAAAAAGTTGCGCTGGTGGGCGCGAGCGGCAGCGGGAAATCCACGATGCTTGACCTGCTGATTCGCTTCTATGACCCGCAGTCGGGTGACATTTACGCTGACGGCATAAATATCCGTGACCTAACAGTAGATTCATATCGTTCGCTTTTCGGCATTGTGTCGCAGGAGGCCACGCTTTTTAACGATACTGTTGCCAATAATATCCGCTTCGGCAAACCCGAAATCCCGCTTGAGGACATTATCCGCGCGGCAAAAATCGCCAACGCGCATGAATTTATTTCGGCGATGCCACTTGGCTACGATACGCCGATTGGCGACCGCGGCGTGCTGCTTTCCGGCGGGCAACGTCAGCGTTTGGCTATTGCCCGCGCGCTTGCACGGGACCCACAGATCCTGATTTTTGATGAGGCGACTTCAGCGCTTGATTCCGAATCGGAAAAGATTGTGCAGAGTGCCATTGACGAAGTTTTAAAAAACCGGACGGCAATCCTCGTTGCGCACCGGCTTTCGACGATCATAAATTCGGATGAAATTCTCGTTTTTGATGGGGGCGAAATTGTGGAGCGTGGCACACATCACGAGCTGCTTTTACAAGATGGCGTTTACCGGAGATTGTACGATATTCAATATGCACAGCAGCGGAAAGTGCTGGCAGAAGAAGAATTGAAGGAATAAGTCTTTTAAAAACTTCTAACGAAATTTATCTGCTTTACGATAAAGTTCTTTTAAAAACAATTCATTACTATGAAAAAGATTCTTTCAGAAAGTATTGCAACAAAGGGAATGCTCACCATCTTTTCGCTTACAATTATCTTTCACATCCTTGTACTTGTAGGTGTTATACCGTTTGGCATCGTGTGGGGCGGGCGTCTACAGGATCGAAACCAAATGCTTATTTTTGAAACGGTATCTATTATTATTAATGTCATACTGCTTTGCTTCGTCGCAATTCAGGCTGGGATGGTTAATATCCCCATACGCCCCAGCGTTTTAAAAAAATTTTTCTGGGCAATGTGTACCCTTTTTATGCTCAATACCATCGGCAATCTCTTCTCCGTCAATAGTTTTGAAAAGGCATTTTTCACGCCAATAACACTTCTTCTGGCAGTCTTTAGCTGGCGACTAGCTGTGAGTGATCCTTTACAAAAACTATCTGCTGAAACTCTGAAATAAAAAACGCCACTCCTCTTTAAAAGGGTGGCGTTCCTATTTTGGAAAATACCTTTATCGCACCTTTGTAATATCCCCTTTTTCCACCATTTCTTCCTCAATTTCCTGCTCTTCTTCTTCAGCGCGATGGATCGCCATGTTATTGCGTTTGCGCCAGTCGTTGATAAACATCATAATAGAAGCCGTAATCGGCACAGCCACAAGCAGCCCGAGGATCCCGAAGAAATGGCCAAAAATAAATAGTGAGGCAATGAGAATGACCGGATGAAGCCCGACGCGCTCACCAACTATCCGTGGCTCAATAAAATATGCGTTTAAAAAGTGAAGGATATTTGTAATGGCTACCACAGCAATGATCGGTCCCATGACATAATTCAGATCAGTATTGACAATAAGAATTGTCAGTATGGCGACAAGTGTGCTAATGAGCATACCGACATACGGGATCGGGTTAAAAAGCCCTGCCAGCAGCCCGAGAAAAATGGAATATGGAATGCCGAATATCGCAAAAAGTATCGTTGTTGAGATTGCGATAAATGTTGCCGAGATTACCTGGCCCCCGATATACGCCTTAATAATCTGATTGATCTTGACAATGTCTTTAAAAAGTTCTTTATTCCTGCGCCAGAGAATACCTCGTATGTAATCTTTAAAAATGGGCATATCCTTTAAAATGTAAAAAGCCAGGATAGGCACGAGGATTACGTTTATTACCTGCGTGAGTGATTCGGCAGCACCGCGCAGAAGATTCATCAGGCTTTCAAAACCAATCTGTGAAAAACCCTGAATGCGTGGGATAAATTCCTCATGCACCAACCCCCGCATAGTTTCCTCGGGAACGCCGTATTTAGCCATTGTCTGGTAAAACGAGCGGCTCTCGAGGTAATTCGTTGTATTGGTAACAAGCGAAGATATCTTGTTTAAAACATTGTCCAGCTGGTCGAAAACGACTGGGAAAATAAAAATCCCGACGCTGATCAGCGTAGTCAGGAGAATGCTCATGACAGCCAATGCATTCAGCCAACGCGGAGAGCCTTTTTTCGCCATCCACGACACAATCGGGTCAAGCAGGTATGCCAGCAGGAACGCTAGCATAAATGGGAGCATAGCCCACGATAGCTCGAAGATCATCCACAGCGCAAACGTGATCATTATTAGCACATTTAACCGCGCTGCAAAGGATGATTCCTTTCTGTACGGATAGAGTAGGAAGAGCGCAACGCCAAAAAGTACAAGCGGCTTAAAAGCAAGCCCCGTGCCATAAAAAAAAGCAGCCAGCGCCACAACGCTGACTGCAATAGCTGCCATAGCAGCTGTACTTTTTCTTTTAAAAGAGTCGATCATAGTATAGGTTTTAAAAGAAGGCTTTTTTAAAAACTGCGCTTTTTAAAAACGGAACAAAATTTATGCCGCATTTTGCTCATCAGCGCAGAATTTTTCAAAAGCACCTGTAAGCGCATCAGTTATAGCCTGCGCTGGGTAGCTTTCGATCTGATGCCTGTGTACCATCGCAATTAGTTCACCATCTTTCATCAACGCAATCGAAGGGCTTGACGGCGGTTGGTCTTTTAAATACTGCTCGCGAACACGCTGCACAGCCTCCACATCCTGACCAGCAAATACGGTCACAAGATGATCGGGCTTTACACTATGTCGAACTGCTGCTTTTACTGCTGGGCGTGCGGAGCCTGCCGCGCAACCGCATACAGAATTAATCACAACAAGTGTTGTTCCTTTCCGGTTCAGTGCCGCATCCACTTCTTCGGGCGTTTCTAATTGTTCAAAACCAACAGCTGTTAGTTCATCTTTCATCGGTTGCACGAGCATCGGATCGTATGGCATTATAATTCTCCTTTTTAAAAGTCATTTGAAAATCTGAGTTTCTACATAATGGGCGTAATGACGCACACTTTATCTTTATGTTTTTACAATGAAGTTTTTTAAAAATCATCCAGCGCATTCCTCAACGCACGGATTTGGCGAAAGCTCATGATATCAGGAAATTCCGCATCAAAATCTTCGCGTTTTCCCGGGTCAAGCTCCAGTGCTTCGCGTAAATGGACAATCGTCCTTGACATATCATTCTGTACGGCATACGCCTTGGCAATAGCATAATGGCCTTCCGACCACTCAGGCGACTGCTGTATTACCTCTTTAAAAACACGAATCGCATCCGGCAACAGATTCGCCTCATACAACGTTACTCCGTAGTCGAACCTGCATTCAACATTACCCGGGGTGAGCTGTAGCGCGATCTCGTAGCACTCAAGCGCTTCATCGTAGCGGTCGAGACTGCAGAGCACATCAGCGCGTGCGTGCCAGAGGTCTGACTGCTGGTTATTGATTTCAAGCGCTCGGTCATAATCATGCAGCGCATGATAAAATTTCTCAAGCGCATCATAGCAGGAGCCGCGCCCAAAGTACGAATCATAATGTTTCGGGTTTAGCTTTAATGCATGTGTAAAACATTCGATAGCCTGCATATAATCACTCTGTTCTTCGTACATGCTTGCAAGATTGTGCCATGTCAGCACATCCGTTGGCTCGTAGCGGAGCGCATTTCTATATGACTCGATAGCTTCAGTATAGCGCGAAAGCATCACTAGCAGGTTAGCGCGGTTGTACCAGGCTGTTGGAAAATCGTCTTTAATTGCAAGCGCCATATCGTAGCAGTCTATAGCATCCTGCACGGTGCCCGTACGGCTAAGCACTACGGCACGGTTAAACCATGCATTCTGGTTAAAAGGATCTTCCTCAATACACTGCTGGTAAGCATGGGCAGCTTTTAAAAATTCATGCTGTGCATCATAGCAGCAGCCAAGTTCATACCACGCTTCTTTTGAAAAATTCTCGGAACTGGTCAGGAAATGGAAAAGCTTTATTGCTTCACTATAATCGCCTCTCCTTTCAAAAAGTACGGCTTTACTGAAAAGCGCTTCCTCATTTTCAGGATTCTGGTCAAGCGCCACGTTAAAAACAGCCAGTGCCCCATCAGGGTCACCCGCCTGATCGAGCGCGATACCGCGGTTTACCATAATTTCGGGATCCGTTGGGTCAAGCGCCAGAGCGCGGTCAAATGCCTGCAGCGCTTCCTCAGCACGGTTCATACTGCTAAGAATCATGCCCAGTTTATGCCAAGGGTCAGCTGAATATGGCGCCTGGTCTGTCCACATGGAGGCGAATTCCAGCGCATCGTCCAGCTTTTGCGCTTCAAAGCAATATTGCACTAAATTTTCAAGCGTATGTACGTCCGGTGCCCACTCATGCTCGCGCCCGGTTCGCTTCGCTTCGCGAAACCGCCGGAGGGCATCTTCCATATTTGCCTTGCTGTTCTCATTGAAATATTCGTCGTCAAAACCGGAAATACTCATGTATTTTTTAAAAGAATTTTCGTTTTAAAAGAAATCTGTGGTGAAAATCACAGGAGCACAAACGTTTTAAAAGCCCGCGAATTGTGCTTTTAAAAAGAAATGAGCCAAAACAAATTTAGCGAATAATCTCCTTTAAAAAGAAAAAGCCAGCACTTTTTAAAAGTACCGGCTAAAACTAATTCCGCTTCCATTCTTAACCCTCTCCGTGAACAAGCTCTCGCAGTGGCTGTGAATGTATCGGTGCCACCTCTTTATTGCTCGGAGTTTTAAAAGCAGCTTGCTTTGAAGGATTTTGTCTGACCAGTTGCGCTCCATATATCACTATCATAGATACAGGAAATGAAAGTACAAAGACAAGGTCGAAAAAATCGTTAAATAAAGTAGTTAAATCGTTGAATCTATAAGAATTTTTAAAAGTAATTTCCGTGATTTTAAAAAAAGTGAAAATGGCAGCCCACACAATTCCCACAACTATGCGGCTTCCCGGCTCATACAGCCTTTTTAAAAAACCGAATTTAAGCATGGTGCAGAAGTACAGACACGCAGGCACAGCCGCTACTGTCTCCCAATAATGACTTTGCGCGATGATATCGCCTGCGAGGCTATCTGATGTAGATATAGTTGGCAGAATAATCCAGACAAGTAATAATAAGCCGTATGCAATCATACTATTTACCCTCGAAATAGTAACTTAAACACAAAGTTGTACAAAATCTTTTTAAAGACAATCCGAAATTATTACCGGTAAGATACGCTATCTCCGGTATTAGTTACAAATTTCCAGCGTTTTATTGCAGAATTCAGACAGCAAAAGGCAGACTTGTTTAAAGCCTGCCTTTTTAAAATCTATTGGCCACGAATCTTATCGCATATTTACCCAGTTCAATGCGTCAGCACCTTTCATGTGTGTTTTGAAAAGCATGTCACAATGATTAGTGCCATTCCAATAATACCAGTACTGGAATGGAGAATTATTCTGGTACATTTTCCCGCCGGCATAATTGTAAGAGTTATTTTCAGAAGTAAACCACATTGCCATATAACGGTAGTTGTCATTAGCCGCAGCAATTACAAATGTATAGCTACTGCCTGCATTGAGTAATACGCCCTGTAGCGGGATAAATACTTCATTATAGGAACTGTAATTATAATTATTTATATTCGCAATTGTCACGTTCTGTTGTGAAAGAAGATTTCCCCCAGTACCATCACCTTCATAAATTTTTACAACGTAATTCTGGTCACCTTCAGAATAATATGTTGAAAGTGTGAGTCCGCTCAGCGAATCTGTCACCGCAGGTGTGAACGACTGTCCCCAGTACTGAGTCGTTGAGAAATTCATCCCAATAGTGCTCCAACGCATAAAGTAATCCTGATCTATATAGCGTGTAGATTCTACACTCTGGTAGCCCTGAAATTTATTCACAGTCGTGTTATAGATCATTTCTCCACCCTGTGGGCTCAGGGCATTTCGTTGCGCAGTTGTCATACGCTGAATCCCGTAGCCACCACCATTGGCGATTTGTGCTGCAAGAGCAGCTTCAGCAGCCTCGGCGCGTGCCTGCTCCTGAGCAATAGCCTCAGTAGCACTTGTTTGTACAGAGCCTATGAGCTGGCGAACGGCAACCGAATCATTTGTAAAGCGTGTGAGATTATTAGAAATTCTTGTGTTTTTAGCTGCTGAGTCGTTCACGAAACGTGTTAGCGTA
>DASPKH010000061.1:0-13416 GCA_035628175.1 Patescibacteria group bacterium | reverse complement strand
CCGAAAGGTTTTAAAGGAATGGCAAAAAGCTGCGGACTGTACCGGCAATAGATGCTGATGTGATTAATTCCAGAAGTTGAGATATAATCGGTTTTGCTATTTGTTGCCTCTACTTTATAAATCGGGAATGATTCACGGCCGGCTTCTGTGCCAAACGACAATTCATCTGATACAAGGTAGCTCACGCTCACTGCCATATTATTAAAAGCAACCGGTGTTTCTTCTGTCAAAGGGCGATTTGGCAGCAGCCGAAGGGTTTGGATATTTCGGATGTGAATTGAAACCGGAATGCTGTTTTCGGTACGTGCAAAATCTGTTTTAAAAGAGTGAATTGGTTGCGGAGTTTTTAAAAACTCAGATGAAAGTGCAATATTTGATATCGTCGATTGTAATTCTGCAACGGAAATACTTTGTATGTCTTTTAAAAGATTTTCAGCGGCCTGATGTGGGAAATTATCAGCAATTTCTTTGTCATTTCCCGAATTATTTCGCTGTGAACTCTGCAAGTTTGCACCATTTTTTTGAAAAGATTTCTCAGCATAATGCACGTCAGAATTTACTGCAAAAACATCTTGTGGGGTGGTTTTTAAAAATTCACTTTCCGCCGTACTTTTTAAAAGCTTCTCCTCACCAATTCCACCATTTTCCGCTTTGTGCTCATTTTTAAAATTCGTATTTGAAGCTGCAAGTGTATTGCCATTTTGCATATTTGTAAAGTAGCCCGATAGCAGAAAGAGCGCGGTGACAATGAGCGATGTCACGATAGAGCTCACAATTCCCTGATGATATTTCGCCCGGAAAGAACCCACTGAAGCAGCTCCTGTAGCAGCGGCCACGGACGGTATATTCAGCTTTGCAAAAAGTGAAGTGGTAGACTGCACGCTTGGTATAAATGCGCGATGGTCTTTCGGAATCGCGGTTTTTATGGCAAGGCTTTCCCGTAGCTCCGTCCGCAGATCATCATGCTGAATAAGCGCGGAAAAAAGTCCTGTTTCCAGCTCCGGTGCGAGCGTGCCGTCCAAGAATTCATCTATGAGCGTTGAATATTCCATTGTAATTCCTGCAATCTATGACTGAATGTCTTTTATATATTCAGAGAGCAGCGACCGGATCTGGTCTTTTGCCCTGTGTATCCTCGATTTTGTGTTGGCAAGCGAAGTGCCGGTAATTTCGGCGATTTCTGCAAGCGAAAAGCCATCGTATTCTTTTAAAACAAATACCTCGCGGAACTCCGGCTCAAGCAGTTCGAGCGCTGTGTGAATGAGGTATAGAAGCTCGTTTTTATCATGCCGCGCCTCGTCGCTGTAACTCAATAATTCTTCGTCAATGCTGACCGATTCCAATTTGTTACGTTTGTAATTCAGGCAGAGATTCCGTGCGATTGTAATGAGGAACCCTGCAAGGTTCGTCATTTCCCTTTCATTCTTCACGCTCTGATAAAAGCGCAAAAACGTTTCCTGAAAAGTGTCTTCGGCCAGCTCCGTATTGTTTAGAATCCGGAAACAGTACGCGTTCACCTTTGAAGCATACCTGTTGTAAATTTCCATGAATGCGCCGTCAGCACACGCAGCATCCTCACGCATAAGCCGGCAAAGCTCACGGTCGCTGAGATGCTGAAGTGCTGAAGTATTCATGACGCTGAAATTAAAAAGCTGGTGAAAAATTTTTAAGGCGTTTTTAAAAGCCGTAAAACAGGGGCCGGCCGAAACCAGCCCTGTATAAGGAACGGGTTATCGAATGACAGAGAATGAACCGGTATAGCGCGCGTCGCCTGAATGCACTTCGTAAAAATACACACCGGCGTTGAGAGATTGCAAGTTAATCTTTGTTTTTGAGATCTCTGATGCAGCAGCAAAAGAAGTCTGCACCTGGGCAACGCCGAGTGAATTGTAAATGATAAGTTGTGCCGGGAGTGATTGATTCTCTTCAGTAAAATTTATAAGGAATGTAACATCACTTTGAACCGGGTTTGGATATAATGATGGACCGGTCTGGGTGTTGTTTTTGCTCCCTAACTCATGTATATGAGTGGAGACTGTGTCAGTATTTGAAGTAGTATCAGTATTCGAAGTAGTATCTTTAGCGGCGTATAGGAATGTTCCACCAGCGCGATAATTGAAAACGCCATCTATAGTACCAATCCACTTACGTTCATATGAGTCAACCATAACGACAGTTATAAACTCTGCTGTCAAGCCCGAATTACCCGGAGTAAAGGTCTTTCGGTCATTGCCGTTAATGTGTACAACTCCTTTATTGGTACCTATCCATAGCTCACTGCCGTCAATAGTAATACTTGAAATATACTTGCCCGGAAGAAGATTGTTTACTTCTGCGTCTGTTACAAATTTTGAGCCATTAAAAACAGTTATCCCGGCGCTTGTACCTACTGCTACATTTTTCCCAGCAACTGCCAGAGCTGTAATTGAATTGCTTGGGAGGCCATCATTGGTTTTAAAATGCGTCCAACTGCTGCCATTATATCGTAAAAGACCATAATACGTTGCCACCCATACATTCCCTGAAGCATCGGTAACAACTTTTAAAGCATCAACATAATGTACATCATTGTCGGCAGGCATACCTGAGTTCTGTCCAGTGAAGAATTTCCAATTTTTACCATCAAATCTAGCAATTCCACCCCTATTAGCCCCCGCACCACCTGTTGCCATCCAGATTCTGCCTGCTGAATCAAGTGAGAGTGCGTTGACTGTATCACCTGGTAGGCCTGAGTTTTGCCTGTTATAGTATATCCACTTATCGCCATCAAATTTTGCTGCACCTGCAAATGTGCCCACCCATACATTGTTTTTTGCATCAATAAGCATATCGATAATCGCTGTATTGGCGGGTAAACTATTATACTCTGTAAATTTTGTACCATCAAAAGAAGTAAGTATGTTTGAGCTTGACGCCATCCATATAACGCCATTTTTATCCTGGGCAATACTTCTAACCCTATACTTTGGCAGACCTGTTGTGTCGCTTATCCACTCCGGCGTTTGACCGTAACCTGTGCAGAATGCGCACAGCAATAGTATACAGGAAATAATTTTCATGTGACACCTAATAGTTTTTGTTTTGGAATTTAGATTTTCTTAACGAGCATATATGCAGTCATTCTAATTAACACATGGAGAAGAAAAAGGATGCAGAGGATTATTTTTGACTAGGGATGAATAGTGAGAATCAGTATTCTCATAATCGTAGAAACTGACTGATTAAAGCAAGACAGGATGAAATTAGATCTGGCAGGACAACCGCCGGAACGTACGATGATTGGTTTGAGAAAAGCGTCCATGGGCAATCTATGGCGAGCTAAGGCTCCGAACAGGATCTGGCCACTGAAATAAAAATGCCCGTGTAGATTATGTTCTACACGGGCATTTTTTAAAAGCAGTAACCAACTCTGTAACGACATGGCTCCGGTACACCTTCCAAATATGAAGTAGAGTCTGATAGTAAGTTAAAATTTTGTACACTTCAGATGAAATCAGGTATCTTGGCAGTTAACAATAAGATGTGGATTTTCAGCATTTTAATTTTACAAAGTTTTGGCATGTGAAGATAACATCCTCTAAGCTTTTTTCAATAATTGCATTACTCGCAAACCTGGGTTTAGAAAAACTGACTATTTTCCCATCTTTTATCCTAGAGACGCCTAAGGTTGTGGGGTAGTCCATGAAAAGCATGTGTTGGCATCATCGATTATTAGTAGCACAACTTTACATAATGTGCATTTTCTGTTAAATACAAATGTTCACTTGCATTTTGGCAAACAAACGGAAAATGAAATTACAAATTCCAATCAAGTTGCAGAGCGATCTCCAGCTAGTTCGAGAGTTCCTCCAGGCCTAATTGACTCTACTTTACAATTATTATCTTTTAATAATAAAAAAAATTTTGATAAAAACTTAGATTAATATTTGTCATTTGCAGTGTCAGTTGGAAAATGTTTTGGCTTGGAATGTAATATTGAAGCAGTTAGTTGCAGTCCGGCAATCGGCTCTGTATAAAAAAAGGCCACATGAGGAAATGCTCATGCGGCCTTTTTAAAAATTGAATCAGCATTACAGCTCATACACATTCGTTGCTTTCGTATTTACATACTCAAGGAAATCCCTCGCTGTCAGCGTCCTTCCTGTCACACGCTTGATGATTTCAATCGGCTCCTGCGTGCGGCCGTACTGGTGAATATTCTCACGTAGCCATACACGGATGTTTAAAAACTCTCCTTTTGAAATCTGCTCACGAACATCCGGCATTTCCTTTTCAAGTTGGTTCCAGATCATTGCCGCATAAAGTTTTCCAAGCGTGTAGCTTGGGAAATAACCAAATCCGCCGAACGACCAGTGTACGTCCTGCAAGCTTCCCACAGCATCATTTTCCGGTGTAATCCCCAGAAATTCCTGCATTGTTTCCGCCCACACTTTCGGAACGTCTTCTACTTTTAAACGTCCATTGATGAGGTCGCGCTCAAGGTGGTAGCGCAGGATGATATGCATATTGTACGTCACTTCGTCAGCTTCCACGCGGATGAACGACGGCTGGATGGTATTAATGGCTTTAAAAAACGCCCGTGGCGTCATATCGCGCAGCTGCTCAGGAAATCTCGCGCGCAGGTGCGGCAGCGCCCACGTCCAGAATTCTTCTGTACGCGCAACCATATTTTCCCAGAAAAGCGACTGCGACTCATGAATTCCCATCGAAGTGCCGTCAGCAGCAAATGTCCGCGCATATTTTTTGTCAATTCCCTGCTCATACAGCGCGTGCCCGGTCTCGTGGATCACACCGAAAAGGCACGAGCGCAGATCGTTTTCAAAAACGCGCGTCGTAATGCGAACATCCGTAATAGCAAACGTCGTGCAGAAAGGATGCGCCGTCAGGTCAAGCCGCCCGTGATTAAAATCATAACCCAGCTTTTCTGCGATAAAGCGTGAAAACTCTATCTGCTTTTCTTTGTCAAAACCTGCGCTTAAAATTGAATTGTCAGCATTTTTCAGATTTGGCTCAATTCTTTTTAAAAGGTCGCGCGTACCGTCCGCCAGTTCTTTAAAAACCGGGTCAAGCTGCGCAACGGTCATGCCCGGCTCGAATAAGTCCAGAAGCGCATCATAACGGTCTTTTTCGTAACCGTACAATTCCGCTGCCTGGATTTTCAGGTCAATCAGCTTTTGCAGATGCGGCGCGAAAATTGAAAAATTCTTCTCCCCTTTTGCCCTTTTCCATGCTTCCTGAGCGAGCGACTGCGCTTTTGACGTTTCGCGAACGAGCTCTTCCGGCAGCTTTGCCGCGCGGTCGTGATCCTTCACAAAAAGTTTTAAAAGCGATGTTGCTTCGCCGTTCATTCCGCGCACGTCGGCAGCAAGCTTTTTGGATATATCGCTTGTGAGGTGCTGATGCGCGAGCGTGTCCAGCGTTGCGATCTGCTCGGCGCGCGCCTCTCCCGCCCCGTCCGGCATATACGTTTCCTGGTCCCAACCCAGCACGGCACTCGCCGCACCAAGGTCTTTCACCGTGTTCATTATCCCGATGATCTGTAATTCTGTTTGATTGTTCATGTTTTTCTTTTTTAAATCTATTTTTTAAAAACTATACTTTAAAACTACTTGCGATTCGCTTTGCCTGTCCAATTTCATTATAATCAAGACTTGTTTCTCTAAATCCTAATTCATTTTCATACACATGAAAAAATGATGCTGCAATATAATATTTTCACCATTTGACAGTATTTCAAACAAATTAGAATTCTCATAAGAAAGATACTTTAGAGCTAACTTGCTATTAATTATACTTTTAATTAATTATACTTTTGAAATCGAAATTTTTTCTAAATCTGCTGCAATTTGAATAAAATTTGTATCAAAGAAAATTATATCAATATTCGTTTTTAAAGCATCATTTTTATTTGAGCGTAATAATAATTGACCATGACTATTTACATAATCGTGTAATTGAAAGTAGCGCTCGGATTCATAAATAATTTTGCTCATATTTTCAACTATCGTTATTCTTTCTTTTTAAAACTATCTTTTAAAACCGTCATTGCGAGGAGGTCTTCCGACGCGGCAATCGCAAAGACAAAATGACGCGTCCGAAGCATTTGAGATTGCCACGTCGCAGAAGACTGCTCCTCGCAATGACAACACTGGTAAATCAAACTTTTAAAAAAGTTAAAAAAACTCCGACGCATTCACTTTCTCTTCATACCCGATGAGGTACGTCAGCCAGAAAGTGCCGAGCTTTCAAGGACTCCCGGTAATCTGCTATTATGTTTAATTTCTATTTTAGAAGAATTTATATAATCTCTATTACCTGTAGTGAATCAAAGAGTAGGGTAGTAAATATCGGCTCTTCTTTTAGATTATTTCATTATGTTTAATTAGTTAGAAAGCTCCGATGATTAATTAAACCCCACTGGATCCTATTGTTTTGCTGATCAGATACAGACTTACAACCTCTTTTCCTTAGTTTAGACGTTCATTCTTTTCCTGTTTTTGCCCGATGCAGCTACTGTAATTAGAGCCAAGGAAAGTGTAGTTACAGAAATAATAGCCCCTGTCGTAAAACTTTTAGATTCATACCTCATTTCCACTATATGGTTTCCGGCAGGTACATCAATTGCACGCAGGGCATGGTAAGCAGGGATAGTGCGAACAGGGGTGCCATCGACATAGGCCTGCCAGTCTGGGTAGTATAATTCGCTTAATACCAAAACCCCGGGTTCAGCAGTTGTAACGGAATATTTAAATGAATTATTATGATACTCAAGACATTTAACTTCATGTTGAACTTGGGAAGCATGATGACCTGAGAGCTTATTCCTAGGGCTTTCCTCTAAAACAACTGTTTTGGTTATATCAATTGAACTGGAGTTCATAATCTTATGCACCTGCGCTGAATCCGATACAATAGCGTCGTATGCCATCCATGCACGTTTAAAATGTGTCGGCCTTTCTTTAAAAACAGCTTGTCCGCTTACAGAATCCATGACTAATTGATAGCGAATATTTAAAAGGTCTTTTATGTGTTGTTCATTTGATGCAGGGGGATTTCTCCGCTTTAGCAATAGGGCATTAAAGCCCTCATACAGCATAATAGAATCAACTAACCCCTGATTTCTCTTCATTGCAGTAGCGCTGTTTACTCGTGCTGAAACACGGAAAATATCATTGGGAGCCTTGGATTTTAAAAGGTTTTTTAATTCAGGGCTTACAGTGTACTTATCAACCGGATTCACAGTCGAATTTTTGAAAGAGCCATTATGAGCATTTAGATCAAGTACTATAATAAGCACTAAGGCAAGAGCTCCTACTAAAGGAGAGATTGTACGCCTTTCAAGAAGGAAGACCACAAGAAAAACAAGGATTACCATTAAAAAAGCACTCCTTCCTAATTTTGAAAGCGGTTCGATGAATTCTGGTTGAGCCCCAACAAATGCTGGCAGAGTACCTGTCATCCCCATAATAGCAATGAGCAATGGAATAGAAACTATGCTACAAAGCTTCCAAAGTCCTAATTTCTCACGTTCACTTTTCCAAAGTGAGTCGAAACCAAATCCAGCAAGAGTACACATGGAAAGAGAAACGAAAAAAAGAATTCTTGATGGAACCCTAAGCTGTCCAAACAGAGGAATTTTATAAAAAAAAGAGAATAAAAATCCATAAGAACCGAATGCAAAGAGAAATCCAAATATAACCGTAAATATAAGGAATGCACCTAACCGGGTCTTAAAGATAGAGCTTGCACCAAGTAGTCCAAGTACTAATGCTGCAATACCAAAATAGAAAGAGGTCTCCCAATAGTCATACGGGTTTATCATAGAATTATGAGCACTTTCCAAATAATACGGAATAGTCTCTGGACTCACGGAAATTTTGTCTGAGGCTTCAGTTATACCAAACAGCTTAGGGATAACTGCTGTAAAAATTTGTGGTAGCTGCATAGAACCTACTGTTGCTTCAGTATAACTAATTTCCTTCCGCTCTGAAAATGCAGCTAGTTCTTTAGAGGGAAGATACTGAATTGCAAAAATTCCTCCTGCAATTATAAACGGTAGTGCAATACTAGTAATTAGTCTTAAATAATTAATCTTATTGTCGTTGTTATTTTTTTGAAATGCACCTAATGTCCATAATGAAAATAGTCCAAGGTATAGAAACTCATATAGAGCAGTCTGTGCATGCCCCGATAGAATACTTAAGCCAAGTATTATGCCACAAATCGTAGAATCTCTGTGGCGGAAAGTTGTAATTCCACTATCAAAATATTTTAGAACCAAAGGAAACCAAGCTAAATTATATAGAATCATTGGGTGGATGACCCTAAATGCGAGTGTTGCCGAAAAAGCAAATGAAACAGCTGCAATTATTGATCCGTATTGTGAGATCTTGAAATGACGGCAAAGTATATATAAAGCAACCTGTGCAATAAAAAAATGAATGATGACAAGCAGATGGAACGATAGTATATTAGATTTCGGAGAAAAGAATAAATCATAAATAAGATTTAAAGGATAAAAAATCCCGGTTTCAGGATCTGCAAAAAATGGCATACCACAAAAGGTATAGGGATTCCAATAAGGCACTTCGAAAGACGAAATATGGTTTGCGGCAAAGACACGTAGTGGGAATGCTCTCTCAGTAAAATCTTCCCAAAAGAACATACCTCCAAAAATCTGCTCTCGAAAGAAGAGTAGTGTAATGGTTGCAAATAGAATAAGTACAAACCAAGATGGAAGGATTGCCGGTATGTTTAGTGATGGTGACGGGTTCTTTTTTGAAGAAGTTAATTTTTGAGACTTTGCCATGATTTTTTATCAATGTTGAGTTAACTTTAATAAACCAAACAGATTTTGGTTCTTTAAGTAATATGAGACCTGTGGTGCAGTCTACTTAGTGACTAGTTATCTGGAAGATTCAAAGATTAGATGGTTGACATTATGTTTTTTAGAACTCCTACGCATTCACCTTCTCTTCATACCCGATCAGGTACGTCAGCCAGGAATTGCCGAGCTTTTCAAGGACGGAGTTCATTTTTAAACGGTCGCGGAGGTTTTTAAAATCAACGCGGTCGAGCTCCTGATCCTGATTAAAGCAGGAGAACACGGGCTGCACTTCCACGCCCGTCACCGGGTCCACATGTTTTTGCAAACACTGCGCACAAATCTCCTTCATCATACATTGCATTGGAGAGTTGATCGAGCCAATAGCAACATGATGGTTCAAATGCGGTTTTAAAGAAGTGTGACGGGCTTCCTTCACAGCGCGCATCATGCCGTCGGAGCCTATCGCAATAATGCGGTTCACCTTTTTAAAATCAACGGTTTGTTCGCCGAGCTCGCCAGCCAGGTACGCGTGCATTGCCTGGATTATATTGCCGCGATAGTGCGCGTCCTGCGGGCGGTTTGGCGTGATCTCAGGGCCAATATCGCTGCTCCAGATCACCTTGTCCGTCGAGGACTCGATATCTTCCATTTTAAAAACATCAGCACCGTTTTTGTAGCCCGCGAAGTAGATCACTTTATTGCCATTCGCTTTTAAAGCTTTTGAAATGGAAAAAAGCACTGCATTTCCAAGCCCGCCGCCAGCCAGCAGCACTGTTTCATTTTGCGGAATATGCGTTGGCGCGCCCGTCGGCCCCATGACAACCACGCGTTGCCCTTCTTTTAAAAAGGAAACCAGGCGCGATGACGTGCCCATTTCCAGCACGATCATAGAGAGGAGTCCGCGCTCTGGGTCAGTCCATGCGCCCGTCATGGCAAGCCCTTCCATCTGGAGCTTCGTGCCGTTGACAACTGGCGAGTCCACTTCGTAATTCTGCAAACGGTAGAATTCACCTGGCTCAAAATGCTTCGCCGCATATGGCGCGTGAACAATCACTTCGAGGATTGTTTCCGTCAGGTATTCTACTTTCACGACATGGGCGCGGAAATTATGCTCGAGTTTTTTAAAAAAGTCGTCGAGCTCAGCAGCACGCTCCTGTGGGAGTTCACGGACGCCATCAGCAATCTCCTGCTCAACATTTTGAATTTCGTCTTTGAAAAGGGCAGCGACTTTCGGGTAGCCGTATTTGGCACTCGCCATAGCTTTCACAACGCTTCCGGCATAATATGGGTGGTTATCACCATAAAATGAAATATATTTTCCGTCTTTTTCGTAGGAGGTAAAAAATGCCTGCTGGATATCGGTGGCGGGAATGAGTTTATGTTTTTTCATGAGTTTTTTAAAAAGCGCTTTTTAAAAGAATGTGCGATTGCAAAAATACGCTTTTTAAAAGAAAAAGATTTTAAAAAGAAAAACCCGGAGTTTTAAAAACTACGGGCTAGAATTTACTGTAGTTAGGATGTAGTTACACAAAGAACAGTAATCCAATGGTAACAATACTAAAAACAATCATGATCGCATCTGTAAAATGGCTTTCTTTGCGTCGAAAACGCATAATGAACATGTATGCAATATAGATGGCGAGCGCCATTGCAACATAACGTGGAATATCAGTATTCATCGTATTCACCAGTGCGCCACAGCCTGCAATAATAAACCCAATAACTCCCGGTATAGCGAGTGAGCTGATACGCTTTGTCCGGAAAAAATCAAGAATGCCACCAGCTATTGTGAGCATCCCAAAAACTACAAGTACCCATGCTAACATTTGAAACTCTCCCTTTTTTCAGTGAAATATATTTTCATTTTTTTATCAGATATGCTTTTAAAACAGATGTACCATAATGAAGAGTTCATTTATGATCACAAAGATAATGCGAAAATCCATGATTTAGGATCGTGATTACAATATAGGATTACTATTTCATTGCTTTAGAAAGACTTGTAACAAACAAATATTTTTACAAAAGTGATTTCTTTTTTATAATATTCTACGTATTTTGCCGACATTGTGAATAAATTTGATATGCTTCACAGAATATTTGCCCACTTTACCTATTCTACATGTCACCTTTACGTTACCACATTATGCGATTACGCGGCATTGTACTTTTTGGAACTCTGCTTATTTTAGGTAGCAGTATCGCTATCGCTCAACCTTGGATAAACGATTCTTTACAAAACTTTTATGAAGTTCAGAGGGCGGCACAAGAATACTGGAAGGACAGGCCTATTGAAAAAGGACAGGGCTGGAAGCAATTTAAACGGTGGGAATGGTTTTGGGAGCAGCGCGTAGCCCCAAGCGGTGAATTTCCCAATCCTATGCAGTTATTAATGGAGCGCCCGGTTTTAAAGGATAAAGGCAGTAAGATTGAAAAAACGTTAGGTACTTCTTCCACGAATCCTTGGACGTTTATAGGGCAGTCCGAATCCGAAGGGGGATATTTTGGGTTAGGAAGGATAAACAGTGTAATAACAAACCCTGGGAATGCTAATATTATTTGGGTCGGCTCAGGTTCGGGAGGCGCGTGGAAAAGCACAAACGGAGGAACGAGCTGGACATGCTATACAGATGCTCTCCCTACTCTTGGTGTAGGTGATATAGCAATTGACCCAACCAATACAAATGTAATATACCTTGCCACAGGCGATGGTAATGCTTCGAGTGCATACAGCGTGGGCGTTTTAAAATCAACAGATGGTGGTGAAACCTGGAATACAACAGGTTTAAACTACACTACCACTCAGGGCAGAGTAATGTCGCGTATCCTGATAAATCCGTCAAATTCGAGCATAGTCCTAGTGGCTACCAATAATGGTATTTTTCGAACTACAAATGGCGGAACATCCTGGACTCAGGTACAGGCAGGAAACTTTAAAGACATGGAGTTTAAACCCGGGGATCCTTCTGTGATCTATGCCGGGACTAGCAATGGCGGCGTTTTCCGCTCTTCAAATAGCGGCTCATCTTTTAGTCAGATTACATCGGGCTTACCTACTACAAATGGAGGAAGGATTGAAATAGCTGTTTCACCTGCTGAACCTGAAATAGCATACGCCCTTTTTGCGAGTTCTACCACTAACGGCTTTCTCGGACTGTATATTTCCTATAATAGCGGACTTACATGGTCACTTGCTTCAAATTCGCCGAACATCCTTGATGGCTCGGTAACAGGTAATACCAATAGTGGACAGGGCTGGTATGATTTGGCCCTTGCTGTCTCACCTGTAGATGCAGCTGAGGTATTTGTCGGTGGTCTCAATGTTTGGAGATCACAAGATGCAGGCTCTACATGGACAAGACTCACACATTGGTATGATCTTGGCAATAACTCCCCTACAATCCATGCAGACCAGCATTGTTTATATTTTGCACCGGGCACATCCCGCCTTTTCGCAGCCAATGACGGAGGTCTCTATACTTCTACCAATAGCGGCAATTCATGGTCATGGATTGGGAATGGTTTAAGGATTACCCAGTTTTACAGGCTCGGCACCTCTGCCTCCAGTAGCAGCAAATATATCTTTGGAGCCCAGGATAATAGTACGAAGTATTATAATGGTTCATCATGGATGGAAATAGCTACCGGTGACGGAATGGAATCGGCAATTGATCCTTCCAATGAAAATATTGTTTATACCAGCAGTTATTATGGTGCTTTGCAGCGATCGTTAAACGGTGGATCCAGTTTTGCCAGTATACGCCCTACCCAGTCCAATGGATCATGGATTACTCCGTATATGCTTAATCCTCAAAATCCATCTACGATTTTTGCAGGGTATACAAACGTCTGGAAATCATTAAATCGCGGTTCGACCTGGACCCAGATATCAAGTTTTTCTGGTAGTTCAACATTAAATGTTTTGCAAGTAGCTCCCTCGGATTCAAATACAATCTATGTCAGTACTGGCAGTACTTCCATCAGACGTACGATGAATGGAGGAGGCACATGGACCACACTCAATCTTCCGGTTAGTAATACGCTCACATATCTTGCAATTCATCCTAATAACCCTCAGCATATCTGGGCTACATTTTCAGGGTATTCCGCAGGTAACAAGGTATTTGTTTCCACAAATGGGGGTTCAAGCTGGGCAAATATCTCTGGGTCGCTGTCCAATATACCGGTAAACTGCATTGTTTATCAAAACAATTCACCGAATAGGATTTACGTTGGTACCGATGTTGGAGTGTATTACCTTGACAGCACTATTAGCGATTGGGAAGATTATAATCAGAGCCTGCCTAATGTGATTATCAATGAGCTTGAGATCCAATACTCTTCCGGCAAACTAAGAGCAGCTACCTATGGCCGTGGCGCATGGGAAGCAAATATTGTAACTACGTCTATTAATGTAGGATCAGTACCGGCACAAGTATGTCAGGGTGGAGCTTTATCACTTCCTATCTCTTCTAGCGGACTTTTAAATTCCGGTAATACATACACAGCTCAGCTTTCTAGTTCAACTGGTGATTTCACCAGTCCGATACCAATTGGTTCCCTTACTGCAACCGGGTCAGGAACTATAA
>DASPKH010000060.1:0-3080 GCA_035628175.1 Patescibacteria group bacterium | reverse complement strand
GAGCGCGAAATGCAGAAGCTCCTTGCTGAATATGTACCGTTTATTGACGCGGCATTTCTCTTTGGCTCCGGCCTTACCAAACCAATGCTGGAAGCGGCGCAAAGCGTAATTCCTGTGCAGGTGGAGCGTCTCAATTCGTTTCGCATGATGAAGCCTGAGCTTGACGACCGCGCGCGCCAGTACGCTTCACGTGTTGCGCATATTTTTCCTGCTTGTGTTGGCGGCGGGTTACCTCCTATGCAGGAAAGCATGCTAATCGTGTAAGTCTAAAAAAAGAGCATATTGGACGTTGCCCCAACTATTCGTAATGGGTGGCTTTAAAATTTTGCCTGCACGACGGAGTTCTAGGGTATGCTACCAAGTCTAAAAAAGAAGTTCTGGTTTTCTATCGTATAGGTTCGTATCCGCTAAGTGAAGTCACCCTGTACATGAATCAGTTGTTTTAAAACGAAATTTTAAAAGTTTTTTACAAAGTGAAATTTTTCAAGAATGAGAATCATTAGTGGAGACCTGCGGGGAAGGAAATTTTCAGGAGCCATTCCGAATGGGACACGACCGACCGCTGACAACGTCCGCGAAACGATTTTCAACGTTCTGGCAAACTATTTTGATTTACAGGGTGCTCTCGTGCTGGACCTCTGCGCAGGTACCGGTGCTTTCGGCTTTGAGGCGCTCAGCCGTGGTGCCGAGCACATTACGCTTGTGGACAAAAACCGCAAAGCAACTGAATATATCGCTAAAGCAGCCGAAAATTTTAAAATTGACGATGAGCAGATTTCCATTAAAACAGCTGACGCCGTTACATTTTTAAAACGCTATGCTGCACAGCAAGATGCTGAACAATTTGACCTGATATTTACCGATCCGCCATATAATTTAAAAATTGTTAATCAAATAAACGCATCAATCGTCGAACTTGATCTTTTAAAACCAGGTGGAATTATGATTGCTGAGCATGGTTTTGACGAAGCCGTTGACATACCAAAGGGCTGGACTAAACTGACTGAAAAAACATGGCCGGGAAAGAAGCTGGAAGTTTTTGAAAAGGATGAAGCGTGATACGTTATAAAACGATTTTTAAAACTCTGCGAACTCTGTATAAGCTCCGCGCCTCTTCGTTAATTCTTGACAAAATAGTCACGAATCACCCCTTATGCATTACGATATGAGAACAGCGATCTATCCTGGAACATTCGACCCTATTACGTACGGACATGTTGATGTAATCGAGCGCGCGGCGATGCTTTTTGACAAAGTGATCCTCGTGATCGCTATTAATTCCCGTAAAACACCGCTTTTCTCCATCGAAGAACGTCTTGAAATGTCGCGTGAAGCTCTGGCGCATTTAAAAAATGTAGCAGTGGAGATTCACGAGGGTTTGCTTGTAGACTTTGCACGGACGCAAAAAGCTGTTGCGATTATCCGCGGAGTTCGCGCTGTCACGGATTTTGAATATGAATTCCAGATCGCGCTCATGAACCGTAAGCTGGAGCCGGAAATCTGCACACTGTTCCTGATGCCAAATGAAAAATATTCATATTTAAATTCAACGATTGTTCGCGAGCTGGCACGTTATCACCAGGATATTTCAGAGTTTGTGCCGGCGGTGGTGGCACGGAAGATTAAGGAGAAGTTTTAAAAATCTTTAAAAGAATTTTACACGTTTAAAAAAATATACATGAAGACAAAAGTTGATACACGGGCTGCGCAGGAGTCAAAAACTGTAGCGATAATTACGTTGGGTTGCAGTAAAAATACGGTAGACTCGGAGATCCTCGCTGGGCATCTGAAGGGGAGCAATTTTGTGCAGACAACGAACGCGGAAGAAGCTGATGCCGTTGTGATAAACACGTGCGGATTTATTGATGCTGCGAAAGAAGAAAGTATCAACACGATAATTGAAGCGGGCAATTTAAAAAAGTCGGGCAAGCTGAAAACGCTCATTGTCGCGGGCTGTCTTTCTGCGCGGTATGGCGACGAGCTAAAGGAAGGTCTGCCTGAAGTAGATCACTTTTTTGGAACAGAAGATTACGGTAATATTTTAAAAGCGTTGTCGGAAGATTTGAAGTATAATATCCTGGGCGAGCACAAAAAAGCACAGCGAATCTTGTCTACGCCGAACCATTATGCATATTTAAAAATTTCTGAAGGCTGTGATAATCCATGTTCGTTCTGCGCAATTCCCATCATGCGCGGCGGGCACGTTTCAAAGCCGAAGGAAGAACTTATTGCCGAAGTGAAGTCGTTGGTTACTCAAGGTATCAAGGAGATTGTTGTTGTCGGGCAGGACACCACGTTTTATGGGCTGGATACAGTAGAGCGCAGGCGTTCACTTGGCGACCTTTTAAAAGCGATTTCCGACGTTCCTGGTGTGGAGTGGATTCGCCTAATGTATGCGTACCCGGCGAAATTCCCCCGCGATATTCTTGACGTAATTGCTGAGCGTGATAATGTCTGTAAGTATATTGACATGCCGATGCAACATATTTCGACCAATGTGCTAAAGTCTATGCGTCGTGGAATTACGCGCCGCGCGCTGGAAGAGCTCGTCAGCCATATCCGCGAGCGTGTACCTGGAATTACCATGCGTACAACATTTATTGTTGGCTATCCGTCGGAAACTGAACAGGATTTTATGGAGTTGTGTGATTTCGTGCGCGAGGTGCGTTTAGATCGTATCGGCGTTTTTACGTATTCGCAGGAAGATGATACGTACGCGGATATTTTGGGCGACCCGATTCCGCAGGATGTCAAGGAAGACCGTAAAATTCGCCTGATGGAAATTCAGCGCCAGATCTCTTACGAGAAAAATCAGGAGAAGATTGGCACGCAGATCAGGGTTTTGATAGAAGAAGATCATAATGGCGAATATCAGGGACGTTCGGAAAGTGATGCGCCGGAAGTGGATAACGAAATCTTCGTACAGACAGACGTTCCTCTTAAATCTGGTGATTTTATTATTGCTGAAATTGAAGATGCGAGTGAGTTTGATCTTTTCGCGCGATTTGTGCGAATGGCCTAATTGATTTTAAAAACAGCTTTTTAAAAGAAATATGACATCAAAGCTTTTAAAAAATATT
>DASPKH010000059.1:0-6931 GCA_035628175.1 Patescibacteria group bacterium | reverse complement strand
GTAAAACACAATGTCATTCGATTCATTGCTTATTTGCGTTATAGTTTCCAACCCAAAAAACTTTTCCTCCGGCATAATAAACACACCGCGAATATCGGTATCGGACTGCTCGGTCGCCAGCCCATAGGATTTGCTGCCGCTCACGCATTCAAAAATGAGGAGGTGATTATTGTCGCGAAGCCAGTCGAGTGTCATGCATTCCACGCTTTAAAAACATACCGCCGGAAAAGCTCATTCAGCGGCTCAATCTCGTTCTGCTTTTTTAAAAATTCCTGCGCTTTTCCCTCGCAAAATTCGAGCTGCGCGGTGATAAATTCGTTCAGTTCGGCAACTGGCGCAATTGTTTCTGATTCATTGCTAACAACTTTCCTTTTTAAAAGCTCATCAATAATTGTCAGGATTTTCTCATCATCCACAAGTTTTAAAAGCGTGTGAAATTCCATCGGCGGTACTTCGCGGCGTTCGGCTATCCAGCGCGCCGCAAGCACAGGTCGCAACGCATAGAAATACTTTTTTAAACGCACGCCGCTTTTCTGTAAATCATTTTTAAAACAATTCACCGCCATGCTGAGGTAATGATGCATTCCTGCGCGATGGCAAAAATACTCCGGTGCGAGGCCAAACAATTCTTTTAAAAAGCCGGAATTCTCGCGGTACAAAATCGGCGATTGCAGCCACTCATACAGCGGCGCATTCGATTTGTAAAAAAGCTTTAAAGCGTTGCGGATATCCTAGCCGCTGATGTCCAGAATTTCATTCACCGGCAGCTCAATGACGTCGCGCTTGTCGTCAATAGACAAATACGCATCTGGCGCGTGAATATACACAAACCGCACGTCAAAATCGCTGTCCGGCGATGGAAATCCCCACGCGCGGCTGCCCGACTCACACGCGAACAGGATTTTGACGTTGTGCATTGTTTCTATTTCAGAGAGCTTTTGCTGGATTTCTGAGGTCATTCTATATACCTGTTCGCGTTATTTTGACATCTTCGCAAATTATGTCAATCTTTTTATTCTGGTTTAGTAGTAATATATTGAAATGCTTGAATGTAAACATATTGTTGAAGTGCCTATGCCATGCATCAGTATAGGAGGAATCTGTAAATTCAACTAATGACCCTAACATAGTTTTATCATATTGCACGCTAATTGTACTCACACCCGGAAAACTGACAATATCTACCATAACTACGTGTTCAAAAATAAACTTAACTTTACTATCATCTCCATCTACTTGCTCACTATCAAATGTTAATTCTAAAGTAGTATTCCCACTATCAACACTTAATGAATAACCGTTCTCGCCCGGACACGGAATAAACGGTGGGTAAGGATTATAAATTTCTACTGGTTTTGAAGCTGGAGTCATTGTTTTAACTTTTTAAAGAAGTTAATCTGTTTCTAACCTGCATTAACCTTCAAAGCCACCGCCTTCGCCACATTCTGCCCATCCATTGCCGCTGAAATAATGCCACCTGCGTAGCCCGCGCCTTCGCCGCAAGGGAAGAGGTTCTCGATTTCCGTGTGCATGAGCGTTTCCTTGACGCGCGGGATTTTGATGGGCGAGCTCGTGCGCGATTCCGTTGCGACGACGTTTGCTTCTTCGGTGTAGTAGCCGCGCATTTTTTTGCCGAATTCCACGAATGCCACGCGCAGCCGTTTTGAAATATATTCCGGCAGAACTTCATGCACGGGAGCCGACACCAAACCCGGAATATACGACGTTTCGCGCAGAGTCGGTGAGATTTTGCCCGCAACAAAATCCGTCATGCGTTGGGCCGGAGCGCGCTGGCTGCCGTCGCCATTGGCTTTAAAAACCCCCTGCTCCACGCTTTTCTGGAATTCCAGTCCGGCAAATGCGCCGTGGGCCTTAAAAGGCTCGAGGTCTTCGAGGTTCACCGCGACGACGATACCAGAGTTGGCGAACTCGGAATCGCGGCGCGACATGCTCATGCCATTCACAACGATTTCACCGGGCGCGGTCGCCGCGGGAACAATCAGCCCGCCTGGACACATGCAAAACGAAAAAACGCCGCGCGAATCCACCTGGCACACATGCTTGTAGCTCGACGCGGGAAGATGCTCGCTGCGGGGATTTTGCCGGTACTGCGCCTCGTCTATCAGTGCCTGCGGATGCTCAATGCGAACACCCATTGCGAACGGTTTTGCCTCGATATAGATATTTCTTTTTAAAAGCAGTTCGAATATATCACGTGCGGAATGGCCTGTTGCGAGAATGACAGCGTCCCCAAAATGTTCAGTTTCGCCATTGACAACAACACCTAGGATTTTTTTGTCTGCGAGAATAAAATCTGTCACGTGCGAATCAAAATGCACCTCACCGCCATTTTCCAGGATTGTTTCGCGGATAGCGCTGACGACTTTTGGTAATTTATTGGAGCCGATGTGCGGGTGTGCGTCAAGGAGAATGTCAGAAGTGGCGCCATGCTCCACAAGGATTTTCAAACTTTTAAAAACATCCCCGCGCTTGACGGAACGCGTATAAAGCTTGCCGTCGGAATACGTGCCCGCCCCCCCTTCACCGAAGCAGTAATTGGAATGTGGGTTCACGATGCCAAACTGCTGAATGGCGCGCAAATCTTTCCGCCGCTCGCGAACGTCCTTTCCGCGATCAAAAACGATGGGTTTTATGCCATGCTCAAGCAATTCCAGTGCAGCGAAATATCCCGCCGGGCCCGCGCCAACAATAATCGCCTTGCGCACATTGCTTTTTAAGAGGTCGTTTTCGGGGCTTTTAAAAAGTGGTTTTAAAAAGCTTTTAAAATCCGGTTCAGGCTCAGGCTCGCCTTCTGTGTGCACTTCCACAAGAAAAAGCACTTTTATCTGGCGCGAACGGGCGTCAATGGAGCGACGAATTTTCTTTAAAAAAGCGATTTTTTCCGGTTTTATCTTGAGCTCACGAGCGGCGCGGGCTTTTAAAAGCTCGTTAAGGTTTGGTTTTGCGGCTTCCTCAGGTGTGAGAATGAGTTCGATCTGCGTCATTACTGTTCACTAGTTATGTGAAAAAATGAATTTTATTTCGTCGTTTTTAAACCTAAGTCTTTAGGCTATGGTCATATGGATGAATTTGGGAATGAATTGCGCTCAAGCTCTTTATTGTATGCAAGAGCATACCGAATATTTTACAGTTTTTGCTTTTTTATTTTTAAAAGTCAAAAAAAATCCGTAAACTGTAAAAGCGCTTGCAGCAGAGCCTAAATTGATGTAATTCTTTTAACTACAATCTTTTAAAGGGTTCACACAATTACATTAATTTTTATTCATAATCGTTGACTTTTTTAAAGCCGAACACCAATTTACATACAAACCTGAAATAAATAGCGAGGAATAAGAGATGACGACAACATGGATCAGCGTTTGCCAGAACTTTATTATGCCTTTAGTAGCAGGTTTACTTGCTACAGGTACCCCAACAACCGAAACGAAAACAATACTTGCAGCTGAGAAAAAGGCAGAGCTTCGTGGTGAATTTTTCGCACCAGTGTATGAAGAATTGCTTGATCGCGGTGTAAGCCCGGAATTCGTAGATCAGCTTGCGAAAGACCAGAATATTGTCTATAAAGATGATTATATTAAAATGAATGTGCAGAATATTATTCCACGTCCGGGTGGCCCCTCTGTTGGAAAGGTTTCATCGCCGACGCGCTCACGTTCAGGTAAATATTCTCATAACTTTACTGATTATTCAGTGTCGCAGGCCCGCGCTTTTGTAGAGAATAATCGTACGATGCTCCAGGCCGCAGAAGACGAATATGGTGTGCCGAAAGAAGCAATTGCAGCAATCATGTGGGTAGAAACGAAATATGGTAAATTTACAGGCCGTGACTATGTACCGAACGTATATATGAATATTGCAATGGCCAATCAGCCGGAGTTTGTAAATCAGAGCCTTCGTGCTGCCCGTGGAATTTATGGTGAAGGTGATACATATCACCAGGTAGCTTTAAAAGTAAAAGAGCGTGCAGACAAAAAAGCAAACTGGGCAATTGATGAGCTTGTAGCGCTTTCTCAGATACAGGAAAGCAATAAGTTTGATATTACGCAGCTGCGGGGTTCATTTGCCGGGGCATTTGGTTTGTCGCAGTTTTTGCCTTCGAGCTACATGCAGTGGGCAGTGGATGGCGATAAAGACGGGAAGATCAATCTTTTTGAGGCACCGGATGCGATCTATAGTGTAGCGAATTATTTAAAAACAAATGGTTGGGAAAATACTTCTCAGTCACATATTAAGGCTGTATATCATTACAATAACAGTGGCGATTATGTAGATGCAGTTCTGACCCTAAAAGAGCGTATCAGCGCTCCAGCCAGGATGAATATTGCCTCTGCACGGAAAGCCTCCACAGCTTCAAAAGCAATTGCTAAGAAGCCCACAATAAAAAAGAAGAATATTGCTAAAGCATCAAAAGGAAGCAACAAAAAAATAGCAGCAAAGAGAAAAGCTTCAAATGTGAAAGTTGCTCGTCGGTAATTTAAAAGATCATTAAAAGTGAATCCCCGTCCTTTTTAAAGGCGGGGATTTTTTATTAAAAAAGGATTACGAGTTCGTATCAAAGCGGATTGTCAGGAAATCTGATCCACCGAGATCATCATCAGTTACGGCGAGGACTCGCCAAACTCCTTTCTTCTCTTCATTAATGACAGACACTGACTCAACCTTTCCTTTATAATCGTCACCATTTTCCCACATGATTTGTGAAGTTTGAATATGTTTTGAATTATCGTCGTAAATGTTTAAAATTCCAAGAAAGCTCCCAAGTGTTTTACCATCGTCAACCTCACTTTTTGTATCTTCAGCCGACGCTGTGAAAATAATGGTATCGCTTCCTGGAAGAAAACCGGCACCTGAGAAACCTGCGGGAATTCCTTTTAGAGACGGCAGAGAAAACAGGTGAATGTCAGGTTGAGGTATTGGTTGCGAACTATCTTTTAAAAAGCTGACAAATTGAGGCAGGTTAAAATATAGCAGGACATTTTTGCCCGATTTATTGCCGCGCTGAAAAAGAATAAGCGTGTCGTCTACGGATGCAGCCGCTTCGATATTAAGTTTGCGCCCACCAGTGATTTCCTCATTCTCGCGTAGTGAAGCGTAGAATTCTTTTAAAGAAAATCGCTCTGAGGAAATATTTTTAAAAGAATTAGCTAGCTTTACTAAAAAACAGACTTCGCGGTTTGACTTTGAGCCTGAACCCAAAATAAGCAGATAATCGTCATTACCGTTCTTAAAAGAAGTAATTGCCTCAAGATCAGGCTTTTCTTTTTTTGGAATACGTTCACCCTCACTGGCCTCATGATGAAAAAGCTCATGTCTACCGAGGATTTCGCCTTCCGGCGAGCAGAAGAATAGATATTTAGAGTCGTCACCAATGATGTAAACAATGTCATTGACAAGTTCCATCCCTGAGGCAGACGGCAGATCGTGGAGTTCTTTTTTGCTAATAATATGTGCGTACATAGATGCCTTAAAAGTGATTAGTTTTTAATGAAAATTGGCATTATTCAGATAAAGTTCCTCCGTAAATTCTTTTAAATAAAATGGTATGAGTTGTTGCTTCAGCAAAAACTTGGTAAATTGATATAAATTATCTGCCAAGAAGATTCTTATATTAAATTTACAAGTAGAGGTAATATGCTGCATGCAATAATAGTTGAAGATGAGGAGCTCAGCCGTGAAATGCTGCGTAACCTTGTGCATGAAACGTGCCCCAATGATGTAGAAATAGTTGGTGTAGCGGGTTCTGCTGAAGAAGGTCGACAGCTTGTGGTAAAATATGCGCCCGACATTGTATTTCTTGATGTGGAAATGCCATTCGAAGATGGATTCTCATTTTTGGAATCAATTCATCCTGAGATGCGAAATTTCGCCGTTGTATTTGTAACGGCTCACGAGCATTATGCACTGTTGGCTATAAAAGCTAGCGCCATGGATTTTCTTGTAAAACCTGTAGATATTGATGAGCTTGCAGCAGCCGTAGAAAAAGTAAAACACCTGAAAGAGCAGCAACCAAAGACCGCTGGTGAGGATTTTAAAAAGCAGATTGAAAATATTATTATGAATATAAATGCAATGCATACACCAGGAGCAGCACAGAAGCCTCTGCGGATTATGCTACATTTACATGAAGGATATGCCTTTGTAAATTGTGAAGAACTTATGTATTTAGAATCAGATGGCCCATATTCAAAGTTTCATATTGATAATGAACCAACAATTACCGTTTCAAAACCATCAAGTAAGTTTCAAGATGTCTTAGCAGCTGCAGGCTTTATCCGTATTCATCGTACTTATACAGTCAATCCTGCATTTATCAAACGTTACCTCCGCGAAGATGATCAAAATTCCTCGTCATATATCCTTATGAAAAATGGGGAAAAGCTGGAGGTTTCTCGCCGAAAAAAAACAGAAGTACTGGAGCAACTTCATAAATATAATCATACTAGCATCGAAATATAATAAGATACACTGCTCTTAAACTTACCAATGGATTTTCAAAAGATATCAGAAGCAAAGGCTATAAAGGATGATGCACGCAGAAAAGCTGAAAAGCTAAATGCAGAGGCATGGGACCTGCGCAAACATGATCCAACAGAAATGCTGCAAAAGGCGCAGCTTGCCTGGGAATATGCCGAACAGGCCGCTGATATTGAAACTTTTGGATACTGCTATCGGAATATCGGTATAGCGCATCTACTGCTGGCTGATCTACAGCAGGCGCTTATGTATTTAAATAGTGCCGCTGATATTTTTAAAGATTCCAGTAACCAAAAGGAATATGCCCATATTGAAAGGAATATAGGAATTGTTTATTCCCGTTTAGCTGATTATGATAAAGCCTTAGTGTATCTTCTCCATTCGCTGGAAATCAGCCGGTCTATTCGTGATCATGAAGGTATCGCTGGCAACCTTG